>CALRKH020000075.1:0-17173 GCA_943367855.1 Asaia bogorensis
ATGGTATCACTACGTCTTCTTTAGTAGATAGTATACTGAAAGCTAATGACTCTGGTAAAATCAAAATAAAGAGTGTAACCGACAATACGGCTAAGGATGTAGAGTTGCTGGTGCAGTTGGCTCCTGGTGTGTCTACCAATCAAACAATAGATGCATTATATGCCTTTACTGACTGCGAAATAAGTATTTCGCCCAATGCATGTATCATTATAGATGAGAAGCCGCATTTTGTAGGCGTGTCTGATTTGTTGAAACACTCTGTGCAGCATACTAAAGGGCTTCTTCTAAGAGAGCTAGAAATAAAGTTAGGAGAGCTAGAGGATGATTGGCACTATTCATCGTTGGAGAAAATCTTTATAGAAAAGCGTATCTACAGAGATATAGAAGAAGAAACAACCTGGGAAGGTGTGCTTAGTGCCATAGATAAGGGATTGACTCCGTACAAGCAGCTGTTTAGAAGAGAGATAGTGCAAGAAGATATAGTGAAGCTGACCGAGATAAAAATCAAACGTATCAGTAAGTTTGACAGCTTTAAAGCAGATGAGCACATAAAGGGTGTAGAGCAAGGAATAGAGGAGGTGAAGCATAACATAGAGCATCTGAATGATTATGCCATTCGTTATTACGAGAACTTGCTGAAAAAGCATGGCAAAGGGAAAGAGCGAAAAACCGAAATACGCCCCTTTGAAAATATACAAGCCAATGTAGTGGCTATAGCTAATACTAAACTATATGCCAACTTTAAAGAGGGTTTTATAGGTTCGGGTTTGAAGAAGGATGAATTTGTCTTTGATTGTTCTGATATAGATAATATCATCGTTTTTCGGAAAGATGGGAAGATGATTATTACCAAAGTGGCAGATAAAACCTTTGTAGGTAAGGACATCATTCATATGGCTGTGTTTCAGAAAAACGATGAGCGAACTACCTATAATATGGTATATACCGATGGCAAAACAGGAATAAGCTACACCAAAAGGTTTAATGTGACAGGTATAACCAGAGATAAAGAATATGACCTGACGAGAGGAAACCCTAACAGTAAGGTTCACTACCTAACGGCCAATCCGAATGGGGAGGCTGAAGTAATTACAGTATCGCTGATGCCAAGCAGTAAGGCTCGTCAGAAAAGTTTTGACTACTATTTTGAGGAGTTGGAGATAAAAGGTCGTAGTGCTATGGGCAATCAGCTTACCAAGTATCCGGTGAGAGGGGTTAGGTTCAAAGAAAAGGGTCGTTCTACCTTGTCTGCACCTCAAATATGGTATGATGATAGTGTAGGCAGGCTGAACAAAGACGGACATGGAATGTTGCTAGGCCGATTTGACGAGCAAGATAAAATAATAGTATTCTATAAAGACGGTACTTATGAGGTGACAGGATTCGATATCACCAATAGATATGATGCGGATAGTGTGGTGCTTATAGATAAGTTTCATCCGGAGAAGGTAGTCACTGCGGTTTATTTTGAAGCAAAGAATAAGCAGTTTAATGTGAAGCGTTTTATGATAGAGAGCCAAACACTTAAAAGTCGCTATACATTTATCAAAGATGGAGAAGGCAACTATCTGGAGCTAGTAACATTGCAGCAGGAGCCAGTAGTGATAGTGCGAACGGGCAAAAAGAAAACAGAGCTTAAGGAGCAAATAATATCACTACACGAAACTGTAGATATAACTGGTTGGCGAACGATAGGTAGTTTTTTGGCTGGTGAGGACATGAAAGAGCTATCGCTGCTGCCAGAGCCGGGCGAAGATGCATCGCAACGCGAAGCTCCAACACTCTTTTAATGGCTTTAGCGTTTATTTATTAATTTCACAGATTGTTATAGGGTTTATAGTAAAAGACTACATCAGTAGCGTATATAGATGAAAAAGGTTGAACTAGAAATAGTAGCATTGTCGCACAGCATCACACAAACTCATTCCTATGCTGTAGTATTGGGCGAGCTTAATGGCTTGCGTCGTTTGCCCATAGTTATTGGTGCTTTTGAGGCACAGGCAATAGCCGTGGCATTAGAGCGTATGCAGCCTAGCCGGCCACTTACGCACGATTTGTTTGCCAATGTGCTGGATACATTTGCCATAGAGCTTACAGAAGTGCTTATTTATAAACTGGAAGAGGGTGTGTTTTATGCTAAATTGGTATGCAATCATAATGACACATCTGTAGAGATAGACTCTAGGACATCTGATGCGCTGGCTATGGCAGTGAGGGCTAATTGTAGAATATATACCTACGACAATATACTGGATACGGCAGGACTGTTTTTGGAAGGAGAGGGCGATGCTGCATCTGCAACATCGGCTACACCTGCCAGTACCTCGCCTGTTAGTAAGGGCGGCAAATCATCATCGGAAGATATGTCTAAGATGAGTCTTGAAGAGCTTCATAATCTATTGCAAACCGTATTGGAGCAGGAGGATTATGTAAGAGCTATTAATATAAGAGACGAAATAAATCGTAGAAAGACGAAGTAATAGCAATTAAAAACGGGACCATTTGGTCCCGTTTTAGTTTTATATCCTATTGTTACTATCTCAGCGTTCTGCGTCTAGCCCTATCACTAGCCGAAGGTGTGCGGTAAGTGAGCCCAATGCGAAGGGTGTAATATATGGGTTTGTAAAAACGATTGAAGTCTGTAGCTATTTCTCTATTGTCGGCAGGGGCAGTGCCAGATGTCAATGACTTAGGTAAAATACCTATGTCTTCGGTGATGCTAAGTTTCAGTTTGCCACCAAGCGTATAATAGTGCGTCATGCCAAAACCTATTCTGTAAGTCATTTGCTGCATCAGCTTACTATTATCTATCATACTATCGTAATTGAATGAAGGGTCTTCCCAAGATGTGTAAGCCCACTTAGCCAAAGAGTCGTAGCCGCCAGCCTTGAATCCCAGACCTATACTAACATAGGCTTGTGTGGCGCCACTCTTTACCACGTGCGATACAAACATAGGTGCTATGTATACATAATTGCCAGAATAGCGCATGGACGCACCTACTGTAGCATACTGCTGCTTGTCGTAGTACATGTCATACTTCTGCATGAAGCCCTGAACACCCAGTCCTATACCATTAGCAATGCCAAAATAATAGGTGAGACCAGCAGATTGCCCTATACCAAAATTATTTGTTTGGGTAACACCAGCACCCCACCAAAGGCTGGTGAAGCTATTGGCAGAGCTACTGTTGCTAAGCAAAAGGATTAAGAACGGCAGGAGTATGAGCTTTTTCATGCAGGCGCAAATTACTAAATATTTTTAACGTTTCTTATAGGCTTGGGGAAGCTCCATTAGTTATTGTTGTTGGTTACTAAGGCAGATTCTCTTTCGGTTAATAATTGTAGCCACCTAAAGCCTGCTGCACAAAGTATTAAGCCACCACCTACCCACCACCATAGGGTGTAGTAGCCCCAATGTTGAGCTATTTGCCCACCAGAGTAGGGGCCTATAACCTGTGCTGTAGACCATGCAGCAGTGTAAAGACCCGCGTATTGCCCACGGTTGCCGCCAGTGGTGCGCACTGTCCAGAAGGTATTCATAAATGGCATTGATAACATTTCGCCTATAGTAACTATAATAGTAGACGTAATGGCAAGAGATAATTGGCCTGGTAAAATAGAAAACACTAAAAAGGAGAGCCCTACTAATGCTGTGCCAACTACTATATAGCTCATGTATTTGCCGGTTTTCTCGAGTGTAAATACTACTGGCATTTCAAAAAGAGCAATCAAAATACCGTTTAATGCCATCACGCTACCAATTTGCTCTGGCAAGAGATGAAGTAGTTGTTTTTGAAAAACAGGAAGAGTGGTGAATAATTGAAAGAAACAGATAGCAAACAGCACTGTAAGCAATATAAACACAAGGTATGGTTTGTCTTGATATGCCTTGGGAGCGGTAGTATCTTTTACAGGTTTTTCGGTTGGAGTAGCCGTGTTGCGAGAAGGTGCTAAAACTAGTCTTAGTAATATGGCTGCACTTATGTTAGTGAGTCCATCTATCCAAAAAAGCAGCTCGTAGTTTTTGGAAGCAATAAATCCGCCGAGGGCCCCACCAGCAGCCCACCCCAGATTGATAGATAGCCTATTGAGCGAGTAGGAGCGAGTTCTGTTGCCGTCATTGCTATAGTGAGCTATTGCTGAAGCATTGGCTGGTCTGAAAGATTCGTTGAGCATTGCTAGTACAAAAGTGCAGGCACAGATGGAAACAAAATCATGCATTTGGCCAAGTATGATGAACAGTGTGCCTCCAGCTAGCAGTGCAGCAACTTGCACATTGTAAAAGCCTATTTTATCTGTTAGTTTTCCACCAATGAATCCGCCACATATGGCTCCCAATCCAAAAATGGCCATTACTAAAGAAGCCTTACCTATGCTGAACTGTAGTGACTGTGTGAGGTATAGGGTCATAAAAGGTACTACCATTGTACCCGACCTATTGATGAGCATAACTACCGACAGCCACCAAGCGGCGGGAGATAGGCCTTTGTAAGAGTTTTTGTAGAGGTTGAAGATGTTGCGCATAAAGATGCGAATATTAAGAGGTGTATGAAGTTGGTTATTACTACAAAAAGCAGGCGCCAAATGTACATTTGACGCCTGCTTTTATAACTTAAACTATCAAAACTTGGCTTACAAGCCTCGGCCGTGACAGCTTTTGTATTTTTTGCCGCTACCACATGGGCAAGCGTCATTGCGTCCTATTTTAGGTCCAGCATCAGCTGGCGTTTGTTTGTCCATGTACGATTCGCTAGGCTCTTGATAGTAGTCGGTCTCATCGGCAGCGTAAGCCTGACCTTGCGCTTCTATCTGTGCCTTGTTGTTGTACGTGTCGCCCATATCGCCAAATGGTTCTGGCATTTCGGCTGCTTGTGGTGGAGCATCTTGTATTGGTATGCCAGCACGCATCAGGAAGCTAATTATGTTTCTATTGGTTTCTAGCAACATCTGTTTGAACAGATTGAACGCCTCGAACTTGTATATCAACAATGGGTCTTTTTGTTCGTAAGATGCCATACGTACACTTTGGCGAAGGTCGTCCATAGCTCGAAGGTGGTTCTTCCAAGAGTCGTCTATGAGCGCTAATGTTATATTCTTTTCCAGCGCTTCCATAATCGGCAATCCTTCTCTTGCTATTGCTTCTCTGAGATTGACATACACTTGCAAGCCACGTACACCATCTGTAAATGGTATCACTATATTTTCAACTTGCTCGCCGTTCTCGCTGAGTATGTGTGCCAGTGTTGGCAACATATGTTCTCTAAGTCCAGCCGATTTGCGTTGGTAGAAGTCGCGTATGGTATGATATAGTTTGTCGCCTATTACACTTGCATTTGGCTTAGCAGCATCTTCTGGGCTTAGGTCGAACTCTACTGCCACATGTTTCAACACCTCTATGCGGAAAGCGTCTTTGTCGCCTGTTTTTACATATTGTTCTGCTAAGTCTACTGCTACAGCATATATGGCATTGTCAAGGTCAATAGAAAGTCTATCGCCAAACAGGGCGTGATTGCGACGTTTGTAAATTACATCGCGCTGTGCATTCATCACATCATCATACTCTAGCAGGTTTTTGCGCATGCCAAAGTTGTTTTCTTCTACTTTGCGTTGTGCACGCTCAATAGATTTTGATATCATGCTGTGTTGCAGGACCTCTCCATCTTTGTGCCCCATTTTATCCATGAGTGCCGCTATGCGCTCCGATCCAAATAGGCGCATCAAATCATCTTCTAATGAAACGAAGAACTGAGATGAACCTGGGTCTCCCTGACGACCTGCGCGACCACGCAACTGACGGTCTACACGTCTGCTCTCGTGGCGTTCTGTACCTATGATAGCCAAACCTCCGGCTTCTTTAACCCCAGGGCCCAGCTTGATATCTGTACCACGACCTGCCATGTTGGTAGCTATAGTAACAGCACCTGGTAAACCAGCTTCAGCCACTATTTGAGCCTCTTTAGCGTGTTGCTTTGCGTTTAGTACGTTGTGTTGTATTTTCTTTTGCTGGAGCATGCGTCCCAGCAATTCGGATACTTCTACTGAGGTAGTACCTACAAGCACCGGGCGACCTTGTGCACTTAGTTTTTCTATTTCGTCTATTACGGCTTTAAATTTCTCGCGCTTTGTTTTGTATACAAGGTCTTGTTGGTCCTTACGCTGTATGGGAACATTGGTAGGAATGCTCACAACATCTAGCTTGTAGATTTGCCAGAACTCACCAGCTTCTGTTTCGGCAGTACCAGTCATACCCGCAAGCTTGTGATACATGCGGAAGTAGTTTTGGAGCGTGATAGTAGCAAACGTTTGTGTAGCTGCTTCTACTTTCACGTTTTCCTTTGCTTCTATAGCTTGGTGCAATCCATCGCTGTAGCGACGACCATCTAGTATACGACCTGTTTGCTCGTCTACTATCATCACTTTGCCATCCATCACTACATATTCCACATCTTTTTCAAAGAGAGTAAAAGCCTTTAGCAATTGCTGAATAGAGTGAATACGATCGGCCTTAGCAGCATATTCTTGTATCAAACCATCTTTGCGTTGCGTTTTATCTTCGCTGCTCAATGGTAGTTTTTCTATGTTGGCTATCTCGGTGCCTATATCAGGCAACACAAAGAAGTTAGACTCTTCGCCAGACTGAGTGATAAGTGCAATACCCTTATCTGTGAGATCAACACTATTATTCTTCTCGTCTATAGTGAAATATAATTCTGCATCTACTTTAGGCATGTTGCGCTGCTGCTCGCCTATGTAATAATGCTCTGATTTTTGTAGTATTTGTTTTATTCCATCTTCACTCAGGTATTTTATCAAAGCTGAGTTTTTAGGCAAGCCTCTGTATGCACGGAAAAGTGCTAGGCCGCCAGTATCCTTATCGGTCTTACCATCTGCTATCAGCTTTTTGGCTTCTATCAGATTTTGGTTCACCACTTTTCTTTGTGCTTCTACCAGGCGTTCTATGCGAGGCTTTAGGGCATAGAATTGTTGTTCTTCGCCTTTAGGTATAGGACCCGAAATGATAAGTGGTGTACGTGCATCATCCACCAAAACGCTATCCACCTCATCCACCATTGCATAGTGGTGCTTGCGTTGCACCATTTCTTCGGGGTGGTGCACCATGTTGTCTCGAAGGTAGTCGAAGCCAAACTCGTTATTGGTGCCGTAAGTTATATCTGCCAAATACGCGTTGCGACGCTGAGGAGAGTTGGGCTGGTGTTTGTCAATGCAATCGGTAGTAAGTCCAAGCCACTCAAATATAGGCCCGTTCCATTCTTGGTCGCGACGAGCCAGATAGTCATTCACTGTTACTACATGTACCCCCTCGCCAGCGAGTGCATTAAGGTATGCAGGTAGGGTAGATACTAGTGTTTTACCCTCACCAGTAGCCATTTCTGCAATTTTACCTTCGTGAAGTACCATGCCGCCAATTAGCTGCACATCATAGTGAAGCATATTCCATGATACGGGAACGCCAGCTGCTGTCCAATTGTTGTTGTAGATACATTGGTCGCCTTCTATACGCATATGGCTACGCATAGTAGCCAGAATGCGGTCTTGTTCTGTAGCAGTAGATACAACTTCAGCACTTTCTTTGAAGCGTCTGGCAGTTTGTTTCACCACAGCAAAAGCCTCTGGCGCTATCTCGGCTAAAACTTCTTCTATTTGTTGGTCTCTCTTTTTTACAAGTTTATCTATCTCGTTATAAACTTCTTCTCTGGCATGCACCTCCTCAACAGGCATTTCCTCTGCTTTGGCACGCATTTCTGCAAGCTCTTGGTCTATTCCTGTTAAGTGTTGTTTTATTCTAGCTCTGAATTCTTGCGTTTTAGTACGCAGTTCATCATTAGATAGTGAATTGAATTCTTCGTAGAATTGACCAACTTGTGCAACAATTGGTTGCAGTTTTTTTACATCCTTTTCGGATTTGCTGCCACCGAAGAGCTTAGAGAGAAAGCTTAGCATTTTTTTGAAATGATAGTTTAATAATAAAGATAGGGGGGCTACAACACACATTAATATTAACCGTAGCTGCCTCCTACCCCAAGTAACACAAAAATCATGCAATCCACAAATGGACTGACAACTTGGCGCACAAGGGGTGTCAAAGCTACATTAATCGCACCATTTCAGCAAGTTTGCCTGCCTTATTCGCATGTATTAATTGAGCTAGGCTGCCAACAATTAGATTCCAAAATGCCTACTTGTAATGCCACATATGCTACCAGTAACAGCTCTTTTTTTCGGCAATGGGATATTTATTTTCAAAAAGGTATGCAAATTGCTCACACAATATTAATATTGCATCAGGTTGCACCTCTTGCACCTACAAAAATGGCATGCTAAAAAAAGTCAGTCATTTATTTGCAAGGCAAGAAAAATTTTATGTATTTTGGGTGCGATTTTGAAAATTTAGCTAAACATGAAAAGAACCATCGTCTTAGTAGCCACGATATTCGCAGCGATTTTTTTGACTAATAACAGTTTTGCACAGGAAGACTTAGTTCGTGTATTCCGCTGGTATCTACCTCAGGATCAGGATTACATGACAGTAGTTGACGGTGAGTACCAAGACGGTCAGTTGATAAACTGGGGTTGGGAAGATAAAACTTTGTTGTTTTGGGGATATAGAAATCCTGGTCCAAACAGAGTAGCTGTGAATGGTTGGTTCAATCCTATCCAACGTGTACACGTTAGCGTTGCTGAAGATGAATTTAGCGACGACCAAATGTTGAAAATGGGTTACACTCAAAAACATTTACAATTCTATGCTCCAGTTCGTCGTGGTCCAAACACAGTTTGTATCTACCGTTGGAAAAATGTGAAACGTAAATCTTGGGTTACTATACCAGAAGATCTAAACGAAGATTCAGACGTTTATTTGAAGAAAGGATATCGTCGTAAAACTTATCAATACTTTGGCGTGAATCGTAATGTGGATGCGCCTGTATATGACCAACTCTAGTATCAATTTATTATTCTAATAAAAAAGCGGCTTTACATTATGTAGAGCCGCTTTTCATTTATACTTGTTATTAAGTTTTGTACTTGAAGTGTAAGCCATTTATCATTGCCCCAACTGGCGAATGATTTGATGTAGTTCTACCATCATAGCCAATAGTTGTGTTTTGCTATGCGCATTGCGCTCTATAGCATATGATGTGTCGTTGACAATAGCTGTCATCTTGTTGATAGCCTCAATAGGCATGTTTCTGGTGGCAAGTCTGCGAACAAATTCGGCTTCGGTGTCTGGCATAGCCAATTTCATTTGTGGTACAAACTGAACTCGAAGCATATGTTCCAGTAACTGGATGACGTATTGCAATAAGTTTTTTTGTTGCTCTCGTCCTGCTTTAGCCCAGTCTTCTACAAAGCTGGTCATACCTGGTCCATTGTTGGTAAACAAAGCCACGAATATTCTCTTAGCTTCAGGGAAAAGGTCGTTCTCATTATGCCGTAATAGGCTGAGTGCTTCAGTGTAGCTACCTTGTGCTAGTAGTGCAATTTGCTCGGCCTGACGTGCGTCTAGCTCATTTCGGGACACTAGCGCATCAGCTATGTCTTTGTGTGGTATAGGTACCAGTCTTATTTCTTGTGTTCTAGATCTGATGGTAGCCAGAATTTCGTTTCTGTCTTCTGCTACAAATATCATAACGGTGTCTTGTGGCGGTTCTTCTATAACTTTCAACAGTTTGTTGCCTTCTTTGCCCAAATATTCTGGGCGCCACATTATCAATACTTTTTTGCCTCCTTCATAGGCTTTTAGGTAGAGTTTTCCAATTATGTCGTTGCACTCCTCTGCAGTGATATTACCTTGTTTATTTTCTGCATTTATGTGTTGTAGCCATTCGTATGTAGTGCCATAGGGGGCTTGTTTCACAAATTCTCTAAATTCACTAATGTATAGTTTGCTAGTGGCTTTGGTAGTAGAATTTTTTGGGGATATTGTTGGGAAACTTAGATGCAGGTCTGCATGTTCCATACGGGTTATCTTGCTGCATCCTGCGCATACACCACAGGAGTCTGTTGGGCTCTTTTGCTCACAAAATATATATTGAGCTATAGCTAATGCTAGCGGTAGCCCACCTGTGCCCTCGGCTCCTGTAATGAGCAGGGCATGTGGCAGTGTGTTGTGACTCCACATAGCCAGAAATCCTTCTTTGGCAGCACTCTGCCCTACAACGTTGCTAAACTTCAATGGTAGTGTATCTGGAACTTGACAATAAAGGCAAAACTAACTAACCGCAACTATCCCAACAACCTCAGCCGTATAAAAATAAAAAACTGGTAAGTTACTTACATCGCACCGCTACAACCAAACACCCTTGCTACATTCCTGTCCTGGGGGATTCAATGGGAGCTGGCCGTATAAGACTTACCAGTGGCGCAAAGGTAAAAATTTTTTTCAGAAAACAGAAAGTAGTTCTGGATATTTCTGCCTTTTATGTGTTGGCTACTCTAGCTCCATTCTTATCCGCCAATTTTTTGGTAAATAGTTATTTACTCTATTGCCTAATAGTTTTGCCCAACCTAATCCATTGCCTTGATAGGTAACTATGTTCCAGCCTTTACCGCTGGGGTCTATAGTAGTATCCTCTCTCTTTAGGTATTTTAATGCTTGTTCTTTTTGAAGTTCTATAGTGGGTATTTCTTTGTTGCGCCATAGGCTCAGAGCTACATCGTGCGCTGGTACCCATTCCTTTGCAGTTGGTTGCCCTATTTGCACACCTATACGTCTGAGATATACAAATTGTTCCAGGACTTGCTTGTCATATTCGTGCTCGGGCAATAATGCACAATAGCCTTCGTCTTTGGTAGCTAGTGCTGTATATTGGTCTGAGACAAGTAGATGAGCTGAAGCTGCTTTTATTTTTTTATCTGCCTGGCTTTTAAAACGAATCGGCTTCAAAGCTTCTGTAGCATCCTGCTTTTGCAGCATGCCTAAAAAGAAACCTTCGCCAAGTACTTTGCCAGGGAAAAAACGGTATCCATACATATCGCCCATAGTAACCACTTCGGTTATGCCCCAGTGGGGTAATGGTGATAGTCTTATAGATGTAGCATTTAGGTGTTGGTAGGCATATTCCAGTATATCCTCGTCTTCTTTTGCTGAGAAGGAACATGTAGCATATATCAGTGTACCTCCAGTTTTAAGTGCTGGCCATATATCATCAAGTATTCTTTGCTGGCGCAGTGCGCACAAGGTTACATTAGCATCGCTCCATTCGTTTAATGCTTTAGGGTCTTTGCGCCATAAACCACTGCCACTACAGGGGGCGTCTACTATTATAATATCAAAATAGCCATTTAGTTTCCCTAAATCGCGAGGATCGTTGCTGGTTACCCAAGTATTGGGGTAACCCCATCGCAATACGTTTTCTTCTAGTATGCTTGCTCGGCTTCTTATCACCTCGTTGGCCACCAACAGGCTTGTCTCGTGCATGCTTGATGCTGTAAGTGTCGTTTTCCCTCCAGGTGCAGCGCATAGGTCTAGCACCCTTAAGCCTGGCCTATCTATACCAGCTGCGTTGAGCGCCATTTGCAGAAACATTGATGAAGCTTCTTGCACATAATACGCTCCAGCATGATATGCTGGGTCTAAAGTAAATACCGGTCGCTCTGGTAGATATCTACCTGTGGCACACCATTGTACCTGAGGGGCATCAAGCCAGTTGACATTATGCTTTTGGGGGTTCAGCCTAATAGATGTAGGCGCACTATTTGTATGAGCAGCTAAAAACTCCTCCTTGTCAAAGCCATGTATTTGGCTCAATTCGTTAATAAGTTGCTCTGGTAGTTGCACTTTGCTCGGCAATTATACTTTTCCATGCCAAAAGTAATCATTGCAATATTAGAGAGTGCAAATAAACTACTGGCATTATCTTTGGCAATCATGAAGGTAGTAGCTCCATTATTTACATTTGGTTCAGTGCAGTGGTGGGTAGCATTGTCGCAAGCCACACATGTGCTTCTAGATGAGCACGAACATTACCAAAAAATGACTGATCGTAATAGGTATAAGATATTGGGTGCCAATGGTTCTATTTTATTGAGTGTGCCATTATCTAGTGGGAGAAACCAGCGCAGGGCTATGGCCAATGTGGAGATAGCCAATGAAACTAACTGGCAGTTGCAGCACTGGCGCGGCATAGTATCGGCATATAACAGGTCGCCATTTTTCTTTCATTATGAGCCACTTTTGGCACCCTTATACACAAAACAGTGGGATAATTTGACTCAATTCAATACTGCTGCTATAACTTGGGTGTTGCAACAGTTGCGCTGGTCTGTATCTGTTGGAGTCACCGAGCATTGGCAAAAAGAATATCCTACAAACATCCTTGATTTGCGAGGAACGTCAAAGCTGGACTACGATATACCGGTCTATTACCAGGTGTTTTCTGATAGATTGGGTTTTCATGCCGATCTTAGTATTTTGGATGCATTGTTCAATCTTGGCCCCCAAACAGGGGTATGGTTGAGGGGAATTCAACAGAAATAGGAACAACTGTTAATGGGTGCGTTTCTTTTTTATCCATTTAATTTTACTTTTACAAAAACCAGTTCAGCAGCAAATGAAAAAGCTCATTGTGTTGGCAATGGCAGTAGTGCCTCTTTTTGCCACAGCTCAAGACGACTTAATAAGAAAAATTGAGTCGAATCAAAGCTATACCAATATCAAGCCCACAAGCAAAGACAGCAAAACAGCTCCACAGCAAGACAAGTACAAATTCACCCATTTGGTTGATTTGGAACGCACCACTGTGAAGAATCAAGCAAGTTCTGGCACTTGCTGGAGCTATGCAACCAATTCTTTTTTGGAAAGCGAAATGATGCGTATGGGTAAAGACCCCATAGCATTAGCCCAAATATTCAGTGCGCGCTGTGTATATCAGGAGAAAGCTGAGAACTATGTGCGTATGCATGGCTCTGTAGCCTGGGGCGATGGCGGAGCTTGTCATGATGTGCTCAATATGTATGCTAAATACGGTGCTATGCCTTATGATGCATATACTGGCCTCAACTACGGTACTAGTAAAAACAAGTTTGCAGAAATGCAGGCAATTCTCAAGTCAATGCTTGATGCTGTGGTATCTAATCCGAATGGTAAATTAACCCCATCTTGGAAGAAAGCATATAATGATGTGTTAGATTCTTATTTGGGCGAGATACCTGAGAAATTTAAATGGAATAACAAATGGTATACACCACAGAGCTTTGCTAAAGAGCGTGTAGGCATACATCCAGAAGATTATGTAGAGTTTATGTCAGTTACTACAGCACCATACTATAAAAAGTCTATGCTAATGGTTCCAGACAATTGGTCATTTGATCGTGCGTATAACATAAAGATGGATGATATAACCGATATCATTGACAATGCGCTCAATCGTGGCTTCACTGTATCTTGGGCTACTGATGTAAGCGAGAAATACTTTAGCTGGAAGAATGGTGTAGCCTATGTGCCAGAGAAAGAATACGATGATATGAATGACTCTGAGAAGAAATACATGTTTGATGGCCCTAAGCCTGAGCGTGTTATAACGCCAGATATGCGTCAGACAGCTTTTGATAACTACGAAACACAAGATGATCATGGCATGCATATAGTAGGCTTGGCATCAGATCAAAATGGACGCAAGTATTACATCGTTAAAAACTCTTGGGGCGATAAAAATGACTATAAAGGGTATATATACGTTAGTAAAAACTATGTTAGGTACAAAACCACAGCTATACTGCTGCATAAAAATGGTGTGCCTAATGAGCTAAGAACCAAAATGAATCTTTGGTAATAGTTGTGTATGCAAAAAGTATACTTGGGTGGCTCTCAACAGGAGCCACCTTTTTTATTACAAATGGTCATAATCGCTTATTGACTAAAAGCAATCTTTTACTATCTGACTATTAACTCCATTCGTATTGATTTTTTTATATGCGATTGCGGTATCAGAATTTTGATAAAAACTGCATATATTGCTAGTGTTTTCTTTTAACAAATTTTAACAGGCTCAACCCTGTCTATTTTTTTGTTAAAGTTGTCTTTAAAGAAACAATAAGTAATAATGAAAAAGCTCTTACTTCCTTTTCTCCTCTTTTGTGCTGCATTTGCTTCAGCTCAAACTGGATCTTACTCGCTCACAAGGTATAATGGCGTATACGCACCAATAGAAGATTCTATAGGTACTATACCTACTACAGTGATTAGCCGAGAGGACTCAGTGCAAACAAGTATTCCAATAGGATTTACTTTTAGCTATTGTGGAACTAACTACACCACGCTATCGGCCAATACTAATGGTTGGATTTCGCTTGCTAACTCAGGAGTTTGGGCGTGGCCATCTTTTGATAATTCTTCACCAGTAACTTTACCACCTACGCCATATACTCCACCTTCAGGTTTATCTACAATTGGTGCTGGAGTTGGTCTAATTATGCCATTTTGGGATGATCTTCGTGGTATTGGTTCAATTGCCTATTATCGCACATCTGGAGTTACTCCCAACAGGGTGTTTACTTTTCAATGGGGAAGCTTGGCAAGTCGTTGGTTAAGTTATATAGGTACTGGTACTGCTACGTTTCAGGTACGGTTGTTCGAAACTTCGGGTGTTATTGAGTTTTGTTATGGTCCATCAAGCTACTCTGGTAAAACGGCTACAATCGGTATTTGCAACGCCCCTACTGATTACAGAACACTTACTTCAGCATATGCAACCACAGTAGCCACACCACCTACATTTTACAACGATCTCGACACAACTCCTGCTCCCAATACTATTTTGGAATGGGCTCCGCCTTGCCCTTCTCCTCCAGCAGCTAGTACTGGTACATCAACAGTATGTGTTGGGGCTTCAACTACTTTATCTAACAGTACTATAGGTGGCATGTGGCTAAGTTCTAGTGTTAGTGTAGCTTCTGTAGGCTCAGGTACGGGTATAGTGAATGGATTAGCTGCAGGTGTTGTTAATATTACATATCGTGTGTCTCCAGGCTGTTTTGCTATTACGGCAGTAACTGTAAACCCAATACCAGATACTATAGCAGGTGGGCCTAACGCATGCGAAGGTCAAACAAGGCTGTATACAAATACTACAGTAGGAGGCACATGGTCTAGTTCCAACCTTGCTGTTGGCACCATATCGTCTACGGGTACGCTCGATGCTCTGTCTGGTGGAACAACTACTGTAAGTTATACGCTAGCTACTGGTTGCACACGTACACTTGAAGTGACTGTAAACCCTACTCCCGAAATAACAGGAGCTAGAGTAGCATGTATAGACGACACAACAGTGCTTACTAGCTCAGTAACTGGCGGAACATGGAGTAGCAGTAATGTGGCACGAGCTACGGTTGATGTTTTTGGTAATGTGGAAGGTGTTACACTAGGTGCATTTGTAATTACATATACTGCTCCAACGGGTTGTAGAGATACATTTGCAATGGCAGTAGTTGTGGACTGTGATACCTATGTGGGCACAGTGAATGGTAGCTCATCTAAAATAAATGTGTACCCTCACCCAACAAATGGTGACTTCTATCTGTCTTTACCAGTATCAGGTCAGTGCGCTGTTACAATAAGCGATATTTATGGAAAGACTTTAGTGAGCCGTCAAGTTAGTGTGAATAGGTCGGAGCAAATAAAAATATCAGAAAGCGGTTATCTAGCTTCTGGTAACTATATTTTGAAGGCGGTAGTGAGTGGACAAACATACATTTCAAAGCTGACAGTCATTAAATAGGTTCTACTTACCAAACGACTAGTAAAATTACTTCTATGAGAAAAGCGCTACAAATGAGTATTCGCAATTGGTTGGCCATATTGGCTCTTGTTGCAGGCTCTTCATTTAGTTCGAATGCACAGTTGGTATGCCCACCAAACATAGATTTTGAAAGAGGGGACCTAACTGGATGGTCTTTTTTTACAGGAACTTACACTGGTGGAACGCCTACAGCAGCAACACCATCGGCACCTATTGGTTGTAGACATACACTTACAAAATCTACAGGTTTGATTGGCTGTGCAACACCAGCAGTAGCAGTTGGCCCTATAGATCAATATGGTGGTTTCCCAGTTGTTGCACCTGGCGGTGGTAGTTATTCTATGAGAATAGGTAACCAAAGTACCGGTAGAGAAACCGAAAAAGCACGTTTTTACGTGCCAATTCCTCCAGGATCAGATAACTATAGTTTAATTTATAGATACGCTGTTGTTTTTCAAAGTCCTTGTGGTCATTCGCTTGATCAGATGCCCCAGTTTGTTGTAACTGTTTTCGATTCTGCTGCAACAACTATGACGGGTGGAGTAACACCTGTATTGATTGGTGATTCTTCTTGTTCCTATTTTCAGTATGTACCAGACCCAGCATGTAGAGATAGTGTTCTAACAGCGCAAAATTATCTAAGAAATGCATCTTGCCCTACTTGTTCGCCAGCAGCTTCAGCCAGCAACTTTGTATTATATAAAAATTGGGCAACAGCAACAGTTGACTTGTCGGGTTTGGCTGGTACAACTGTTGGTATAGATTTTATGAGTGTTGACTGTTCGCTAGGAGGGCACTTTGGATATGGGTATATTGATATGAACTGTGGATTGTTTAGAATATCGGCAGCTATGTGCGATACTAATACTCCTCCTGTGCTAACTGCTCCTGAAGGTTTTCAAACATATCAATGGTTAGACTCTGCTACTTATACAGTTTCATATGGTACAGGACGTGTGGTTACCGTTGATCCTTTCCCTTCTTCTCCTGTTACTATTGCGGTTATACTTACTCCTTTTCCGGGTTATGGATGTCCTGATACGCTTTTTACTCGTATCTCTCCTTCGGCACTTGCGATCAATCCTTCAAACGATACTGCAATTTGTCGTGGTCGTAGCACAGTTCTTTATTCTAATGCTACAGACATAGCTACGCCGCTCTATTATAATTGGTCGCCAGCAGCAGGTCTTAGTTGTACCAACTGCCCTGCGCCCGTTGCGACACCAACAGCCACTACCGCATATACATTGGTTGTTACCAATGCCAATGGCTGCACGCAAGAACATGTTTATAATATAACTATCTTGCCCGATGTCGTCACAACGGTGACCGTTGATACCCCAACATGTAATGGTTACAGTGATGCAGAGGCAAGGGTGGCGGTTACGGCAGGTAGTGGTGAGGCTCCTTTCT
>CALRKH020000076.1:0-17113 GCA_943367855.1 Asaia bogorensis
CACTTGGCATTTATCTGCTCGCATATACACCGAGTTGCTCATGAGCAAATGAAACGTTCGCTCCAATATTTCCAGTCGTTTACCTGCCGACCCACTCACTGGCGCTGGTGCATTTACATGGCTTCCACATAGCACCGCACACTTGCCTACTAGGGGCTCTATAGGCAGGTTGTTCAGCACGCCTCCATCTAGCAGCATTGCCCCATCCACTATCACTGGCGGAAACACCAAGGGCAAACTTGCCGATGCTAGCAATGCAGTGCTCAACTTACCCGACGAAAACGTGCTAACTGCTCCTGTAGTAAGGTTAGTCGCTGTCACATACAGTGGCATGCGCAGCACCCCAAAATCATCATGTGGCAGATAGGTGCTAAACAGTTTGGTCAAATTCTCTGTGCTCAACCAGCCACCACCTCGCCAGCTCAGCTTACTTGCCGAAAACACATTGCTGTTCCTCGCTATTTCTAGGGTCTCTAGTGGGCTATAGCCAGCAGCATAAAATGCACCTATTATAGCACCAGCACTCGTGCCCGATAACAGCTCAGGTGACATCCCATACTCATCCATTGCCTGTAGCACGCCAAGATGCGCTATGCCACGCATCCCTCCTCCCGATAGACATAATCCTATGCCCCTTGCCTCAATAGATTTCATATGCTCAGTAGTTGAGTACTAGTAAATTTTGCGCTACCTGCACGGTTTCTGCTTCGTTTACTCTAGCTTAAACATGATGGGCAATGTATACCAAACGCTAACTGGTTCATCATCTCTGGTGCCAGGTTGCCACGCCGGAAACTGTAATATCACCCTATGTGCCTCATCGTCTATACTTGGGTGCACTCGTTTCAGTATCCTCACCCGCCCTACATTGCCTTCCTTATCTACTGCAAACTTTGCTATCACTCGCCCTTCTATATTATGTTCTCTGGCATAGTCTGGATATCTGATTCTCGATCCAAGAAACCTATTGATTTCAAATCCAGGTTGTGGCATCGTCTCAAATCGGGTAAACTTTATTTCCTTGCCATCCTCGTCATAGCACTTGCCACTCACGATACTATCTTTTGTGTTGGCATAAGCTTTTTTCACCTTGCCATCCATATAATACACACTATCTGTAAAGAGTTTATGTTGCTCCTCTCTTTTCACCTTGCCAGATAAGTAGTAGGATCGCAACATACCATTATACATACCTCCATCATAGGTACACGTATACCATACAGGGTTGCCTGTGGTGTCATAGTTATACTTCCAGGCCCCATTTTGTTTATTGTTGTCATAGTTGCCCTCTGCTACCAGGTTGCCCTCTTTGCTATAGCTTTTGTATAGGCCCTTTCTGCTACTGCTGTCAGGTGTTGTGCAGTAGTAGATGTGTGCTATCCCTCCTGTCTTTAGGAAATAATCTTTCACCTCATATACGCCATCTTTTAGTTGCCCAAATACGCTCATGTATTGAGCATCACTACTGTCTTCTGTTTTCAGCATATCGTCGTCTAGCAATATCGTGTCACCGGGTTTTCTGCTATATTTATAGGCTTTCACAGCACTTCCTCCCAGGCATCGCTCATAGGGTTCCACGGGTAGCAGTCCAGCGGCTAGCGCCTCAGCTGTCTCAAAACCTACTTCGCTTAGCGATTTACGTAGCCACTTGGCATTTTTATAGCACATCGCAAACTCTTCAAAGCTTATTATCTGAGAAAAGGACTGCACTGGTTTGTCCTCACTCACACCTATCTTCACAAATATCACTCGGTTATTACAATTGCCTATTTTTATCACATTACCTCGCCCTTCTTTGCTTTTTGCAGGCACAAATTTGTAACTACCAGCAGGTTTATTAGTATTCAGTATATACACAGTTGCCGAGCCCATTTTCACTAGTTCAGTCGAGTCTTTCATCAGCAAATCCTCAGTAGAGCCCATTTCTCCAAATGCACTCGATTTCGAACCAATATGTGCATCCATTCTGAAAAATACTATACGGGTTGTAGCCATGGCTTGCATACACAGCAACAGGGCACACAAGCCAATCATTGTTATACGATACATACCTGCAAGGTACGCCTACTATTCCAACCAGTTATTTATTAATGCGTTATCTTCACACAAATCTAGTTTTTATGTACCTATCAGCTCGCCGTCGCATATCGTTTTATGTAGGTATAGTACTAATACTCATATTGTGCTTTGTAATAGGCACATTCATGTTGATTTTCGCAATTGAAGAAGGTTTGTGGGCAGCCTTCTTTGGTCTATTATTATATTTTCTAGGTATTTCAGGCACATATGCTCAGTTCAAGCATGCCCCATCTATTATTATTTCCGATGAGGGCATCACTTTGCGTGGAGTTCCTAGAGGTTGGGCCACAGTTACACGTGTAGATCAGAAACAACTTGTGCCATTTAAGTATTTATGGTCCAGTCAGTATATGGATGGTGCCACTATACACTTCAATGATGGCACTTCATTGGTCGTATTTTACAAGATGTATGCCAATGCGTCCGAACTCATTGCTGCTATTGAAGGCAGAGTAGCACTCTTGGGCGCAGAAATCGCTCCACCACTTCCCGATAATAAACCTATAGATATGAGCAATCCGCACATCAAGCGGTTCATGCGAAAGATGTATTTATACACTGCTCTTTATATCATTGGCACCATGTCCATATTTATGATCCCAACTTTTATAAAGGTTTCCGATACTGTCGAAACTCTAATCAAGATCATATTTGTATTACTCTCATTTTGTGGAGCTTTTCTAATCCGCAAAATGCTTGTTAAAGCTGCTAAAAAAGCTGCCCAAAACCCGGATTCGGACAGTTAACGCTACAATTTTCAGCACACATCATCGTTTGTAGCTCATATATAAGGTGCTCTGTAGCAGTTGCATTGCCTCTTTTCTATACTCTTTTCACTCTTTACAACCATTTTGTTTAACTATTTAGCAAATAATTGTAACAAAACTGCCGACGCACCACCTTATAGAGATATTAATTCCTTACTTTTGTATGACAATAACCGCTCCGATATTATAATGGAAGAAATAGCTGCAGGTCCACTACTCAACGGCATCGAGTTTCCTGCCGACCTTAGAAAACTGGATAAAAGCCAATTACCACAAGTTTGTAACGAACTCAGGCAGTTTATTATTGATTGCGTTAGCGTGCATGGTGGTCACTTTGGCGCCAGCCTAGGTGTGGTAGAGCTCACAGTTGCTTTGCATTATGTATTCAATACCCCCGACGATCAGCTAGTTTGGGACGTTGGTCATCAGGCTTACGGGCACAAAATTCTCACAGGGCGCAGGCGCACCTTTCATACCAATCGCAAATACGGTGGGCTTAGCGGTTTCCCCAAGCGTGGCGAGAGCGATTATGATGCATTCGGTGTAGGACACTCTTCTACATCTATATCTGCAGCACTAGGTATGGCAATAGCTTCCAAATACAAAGGCGAAGATCACAGAAGACACATAGCCGTCATTGGCGATGGTGCTATGACTGCTGGTTTACCGTTCGAGGCACTCAATCATGCGGGTGTTAGCAACGCCAATGTGTTGATAATACTCAACGACAATAATATGAGCATAGACCCCAACGTGGGTGCACTCAAAGAATATCTTACAGATATCACTACCTCTCATACTTGGAACCGTTTTAGAGATGATGTTTGGAACGTATTGGGCATGTTGCCCAGCAAAGACTTCCAGAAACTAGCATCTAAAGTTGAGGCTGGTCTCAAAGGGGTAGTATCCAAGACTAGCAACCTGTTTGAGGCACTCGGTCTTCGTTACTTCGGCCCAATCGATGGTCACAATGTTACCAAATTGGCAGAAACGCTAAAGGGGCTCAATGATATTCCTGGTCCTAAGCTGTTACACATCAAAACAGTAAAAGGTAAAGGATACGAACTTGCCGAAAAAGACCAGACCCTTTGGCATGCACCAGGCACTTTCGATAAGATTACTGGCAAAATCAACAAAAAGGTGGTCACTGTTCCCGAGCCTCCCAAGTATCAGGATGTTTTCGGTCACACCATTTTAGAGTTGGCACAGCAAAACCCACTCGTTATGGGCATCACACCTGCTATGCCTTCTGGTTGTTCCCTCAAGATAATGATGGATGCCATGCCCGATAGGGCAATAGACGTAGGCATTGCAGAGCAGCACGCAGTTACACTCAGTGCCGGTATGGCTACTAGAGGCTTGCGGGTCTTCTGCAATATTTATAGTAGCTTCATGCAGCGGGCCTACGATATGGTCATTCACGATGTCGCCATCCAAAAGCTACCGGTTATCTTCTGTCTCGACCGTGCAGGTTTGGTAGGCGACGATGGCCCTACACATCACGGTGCTTACGATATTGCATACATGCGCTGTATACCAAATATGATAGTGGCTGCTCCTATGAACGAGGCAGAACTACGAAACATGATGTACACTGCTCAGCATGACGATAATAAGTTGCCCTACGTCATCAGGTATCCTCGTGGTCAGGGTGTCATGCCCGAGTGGCGCACCAATATGCAGTTCATTCAGCCAGGCACTGCTCGCAAAATTGCCGATGGCAATGAGGTAGCTATTCTCACATTAGGTCATCCGGGCAATTTCGCAGTTGCTGCTTGTCGCATGTTGGCTACAGAAGATTTGTACCCAGCTCACTACGACATGCGTTTTGTAAAGCCACTCGACGAGGAGATGCTGCACGAGATAGCTGCTAAATATCGCAAGATAATAACAGTAGAAGATGGCACTGTGGTAGGTGGTTTTGGTAGTGCAGTCCTCGAGTTTTTTGCTGCTCACAATTACACGCCAGAGGTTAGAATTTTGGGTATCCCCGACCGTATTGTAGAGCATGGCAAACCAGAGGAGTTACACAAAGAGTGTGGTTACGATGCCGCTGCCATAGCCAGTGCTGTTCGTCAGTTCGTTCTTGCCGATGCACACATGGTAGCTGCTTTATAATATATAATTCGTTGAGCTGCACTATCTTAGCCAGCTAAAGACTATTAGAGGCTGTAGGTATGAGGCGTTATATCACCATATTGTTTTGCTTGCTGCTGGTTGGCCGTTCTGCCCGGGCCGATGTGCTGTTGATCTCTATGGGTGCCAGCCAAACCAACCATCTCAAGGCCTATGGAGTGGTCTATGCTGCCATATCAGCAGGTCATAGTGCTTCTTGGTTGCTCAATCATGAGGGGGGTAGCTTTGCCATAGACTACAAGGAGGTCTATCTGTCAGCTTGTCGTCAGCGGCAGGTGCTTTGTAAGCGCATCTCCAATGCAGATTATAATGCAATAGCCGAAAAACTTCGTAAGCAAGGCAGTAATACCGATATCGTGCCATTAACCAAAGTACCCCGCATCGCAGTTTATACGCCCGATGGTAAAAAGCCTTGGGATGATGCAGTTACTTTAGCACTCACCTACGCAGGTATCCCATTCGATAAGATTTATGCCAATGAGGTACTAAGAGGTAATTTGTCTAAGTACGACTGGCTACACCTCCATCACGAAGACTTCACAGGTCAACATGGCAAGTTCTGGGCCCAATACAAAGACGCTCCTTGGTATAAAGAAGATACTCGTGCTGCCTTGCAACTAGCCAATAGCAATGGCTACAAAAAAGTGTGGCAGATGCAGTGGGCCATTGTTAAAAAAATAAGAGACTTTGTCGCAGCAGGAGGCAATTTATTTGCCATGTGTTCAGCTACAGACACTTATGACATAATGCTTGCTGCCAATGGTGTAGATATTTGCGATGTGCCTTTCGATGGTGATAAACCGGACCCAGATGCACAGCAAAAACTCAAGTTTGCCAATTGTTTTGCTTTTACCGACTTTCAGTTATCCACCAACCCATACGAATACGAATACGCCACTATCGATAATACCAGTCTTCGTCCCAAAGACGAATCCAAAGATTTTTTCAATCTAAAGTTCTTCTCTGCCAGGTTCGACCCCGTGCCAGCTATGCTTTGCCAAAACCATACTCGCCGCATCAAGGGCTTCAGTGGGCAAACCACTGCATTCCGCAAAGAAGCTATAAAGAATACAACCATCATTCTAGCCGACCGCAAGGACCTGCACGAAGTTAGGTACCTACATGGTAGTTACAAGGCGGGCACCTGGACTTTCTATGGTGGGCACGACCCCGAAGACTACGAACATCGTGTTGGTGAGCCCCCTACCAATCTCGATGATCACCCCAACTCTCCCGGTTATCGCCTCATACTCAACAATGTACTTTGTTTAGCCTCAGGCAAAAAAGAGGTGCCAGTTGTTAAGTTAGATGTTACCGAGTCTACCACCACCACAGAGCAGGGCACTGTCAGGCTCAATGCTGGCCCCACGGGCAATACACTCTCTTTAAGCATTACAGGAGGCGCTGGCATTATCAGCAAAGTAGCTTTCGAAGATAGAAATGGCAAAAATTATCCTGCTCCTATTACTCCTGGCAGGCTCGTTACTGTTAGTATCGACAATTTGCCGCAGGGCATATATACTGTCATTGTAAACGGTATTATTGTGGGCAAAGTCGCCAGCAATTAATCATCCTTTTCTCTCCCTATCCCTCCCTTTGGTTTTTTAATCCGACATTTGCACTATTATTCCATACACTAATGGCCGTACAGTTCTACGAACAAGATGTAAAAGCAGGTAAAATTGCCCGAAAAAAGCTGTCTTCCTTTCTCAGGGATATAGTGAGTCAATACCGCCCCGAAGTCAAAAAACTAAACCTTACCTACATCTTTTGTTCCGATGAGTATCTGCTCGGCATCAATCAGCAATTTCTCAATCACGATACCTATACCGATATCATTACCTTCGATCTCAGCGAAAATCAAACAGAGCTCATAGGTGAGATTTACATAAGTATAGAGCGCACTGCCGATAACGCTACTCGCTTCAAGGTTCCCCCTCAGCAGGAGTTACACAGGGTCATTTTTCATGGTGCACTACACCTATGCGGCTTCAAAGACAAGAAGCCTGCCGATAAAAAAATAATGTCTGCCAAAGAAGACGAGTGCCTCAGTGCATGGAATGAACGAAACAACAACTAATGAAAATAGAGACTATATACGAAGACGACGATATCCTTATTCTTAACAAACCAGGTGGCTTGCTGGTGCTCCCCGACAGGCACGATGTGTCTATACCCTCACTTGCCAAACTGCTGGAAGCGCGCATGGGTAAAGTTTGGGTAGTGCACCGCCTCGATCGCGATACCAGCGGTGTCATTTGTTTTGCAAAAAACGAACAGGCTCACCGTTATTTATCTATGCTTTTCCAAGAGCGAGATGTAAACAAATATTATGCAGGCATAGTTACAGGTATCGTGCAGCCCACAGAGGGTCGTATCGAAAATTATCTGGCAGAGCATCCCGCTAACAATGGTAAAATGATCGTTGCCCGAAAAGGAAAGTTAGCCATTACCGATTTCAAGGTGGTGGAGCAATGGCCCCTTTATGCACTTTTGCAATACCAAATTCACACCGGCCGCACGCACCAGATAAGGGTACACATGAAGTCTATTGGTCATCCACTCGTTTGCGATGAGCTCTATGGAGATGGGAAACCATTTATGCTCTCCAACATCAAGCGTAAGTTCCGACTCTCTGATAAAGACGAATCCGAGCGACCACTACTCAGCCGTTTGGCACTCCATGCATACAAGCTGGAGTTTACCAAAGAAGATGGCACACCTGTAGTAGCCGAGGCCGAGCTGCCTAAAGATATGGCTGCTTGTGTCAAGCAGATGAATAAGTGGTGCCCTCCCGGCAAAGACATATTTTAATACCCTATAACCGTTGGCTATGAAACGTATCTACACCAAAGTAATGCCACTAATCTTGGTGTTATTCTGCACCTCATTTACAGTTTCTATCAAGCGGCCAGGTGTCTTTTTGTCAAGGCTTTACTATCTTTATGGTGGTAAAGCCAACACTTCATTAATATTCACACAGCACACCATCCGCTATCACAATGGCACACCCACCGATACAGCCGTTTGGTACGAAACCATTTCTTATCCCCTGCACTTTCGTATAGATATCGGTACCCCCGACAGGGGCAATACCCTCATTTTCCGAAACGATAGTCTCTATCGTTTCCAGAACCACCAGCTTTCATCCGCCACTAGCTACAAAAACGAACTGTTATACCTCTTGGGCGGCCTCTATTACCAATCCTCCTACACAGCCATGTGTTCTGGTCTGGAGCAGTTCGGCTACAACACACGCAAAAACTGCCTCACCACTTGGCAAGGTCAGCCAGTCATAGTCATTGGCACCAAAGACACCTCTATGTCCGTCAATCAGTTATGGTACAACACGCGCACTGATGCACTACTCCGCATCAGGAAGTTTACTCAAGAGGGGCTCCAGGAAACCATTTTCACCGGCCACTCCATAGTTGGTAATATGCCCTGCGAGTCTCAGGTATATTTCTACAAAAACGGCACCTTACAGCAGCTAGAGCTTTACAGCAACATCAAGGCAAACACCCTTATAGACACACTTTTATTTCACCCCTCAGGTGCCAAAGGTGTTCATTGGTGGGTGCCCGGTATCTAGCCGTTGGTTTACTTCCACCACTGTTCCGTCTCAGATAATCCCGCACCGCCAGTTCTATACTGCATATATCCCTGCCAGCCATTGGCTTTGTATTCGTCAGCCACCATAAAGTTGGTTGTGCCCACATCTAGTTTACCACTATTAGGTATTCTATAATCACCCCAATTGCACTCCACAGTTTGCCCTGGTTTGTAGCTGCGCCAGCTACCAGCAAACTGGTTGTTTCTATATTGCTCACTAGCCAGGTTCGATACGTCATATTGCACACCCTCGTCACCATCCACCAGCACATACGTGCTCATAGTGCCGTTTATCATACCAGCTCCTGGCTTAGAGGCATCTTCTATTATTGCTATGTCCGAGAATATGGTTGCTCGTCTATACGTCTTGTCCACCGTCTCTGTCATGTATTCTGCACGGCGCACAGTCAGTGTCCCTCTAAAGTTATATACTTGCTCGCCACGTTTGGTTTTGCCAGCCACTATATATTGTTTAGGGTTGTCAGCATTGGCAGCTATATAGTTGAAGTGTATGTACTGACGCTCATATTTAGCTCCATAAAAACTCAGCGGCTCCGTTCTGGCCATCTTCTTCCCATCCAGCAATGGTAGGCTATCACTCACCCACAGCCCGCTAAGGTCTGTTTTGGTCAGTATTTCCATTATGTTGCCTTTTATGGTCTGCCCGTTAGCAGTTACAATTCCAGTTGTCAATCCTACCACTGTTATCAGTCCTTTGGCTAGTGTGCGCAGCATAGTTGATGTAGCTTTTAGTTAGTGTTTGTGTGTGTTGGGCAGTTTTCCCTAGCTTATTTCAGGCCACGGCTACCGCTTTCTTTTGGTAAGATATACATTTTTTTATTTGGTAGATAGTCTGCGCTCTTCTTTTTACTTCCCTATCATTTTCCCTCCCTTTGGCTCATTATAGCCCTTGTACTTACGCTTGCGCATTAGTTTTATATAATAATAATAGTTATTAAGGTCGCCCGCACTCATACACCAAAAGTAATCCACATTCCACCAGATAATCGCCGCACACCCCTCCGCAAACGCTATATTTGCAGCCCGCATTTTATGAAATCATTCTCATCCATACATCAATTACTGGCAACACTCAGCAGAGAGCAAAAACTGCTGAGCGAAATGTTTGAGAAGCGAAAGCACCTTTCGTTCCAGTACGATTATGCCCTCGAGTTGGTAGACTTCGATGCCGATAAGCTCACCGCACTCACCGATTACGGTGTCCTCCGCCAAAACGGAAACTACCTCGAGTTAGATGATATCTATCTACAGTTCTTCGAGCAGGTGATGGAGGTTAACGAAGAGATAAACGTCTCTTACATCAATGAGCACATCACCAATATCAGGCAGAGCATCATTTACTATCTGCAAGAAAACAACGAAGCTCGCAAATACGGCTATCTGCGTCAGGTAAAACAAGCCCTTCGCAAAATAGGCATGATTGCCCTTCGTAATGTCGTAGACCTCAACAGAAATATAGACAACACCTTCAAGAACGAACCCAACTACAAGATTAAAAAAACCAAGCTCGAGCACCTGGACGATAAGCGAAATATCATTTACGCCCTTATCAATCAAGCCGATGGTCTTGTGTCTGGCGAGGAAGAACAAACATTCTTCAAGGTGGCCACAGACGAGGAGTTGCACCGCATCATTGTTGTACTCAAGTTACAGCTCAATGAATGTCGACACAACCTCATCGATATCCAAAAGCAAATCATAGAGTACCTCAATCGCATCAAACACCAAAGCGGGGTTATCGAAAAACTACGCCAGATAAAGTACCTCAAAGACCAGTTCGAACTAAGAAGCAAAACCAACATCAGAGAGCTGTTGGCAGAAAATACTGCTGTCCTTTTCGAACCAAACCCCACATACCCGCTCAATATTTCGCTCGATCAGTTGCAGAGCGATACAGAAGCAGCTGATGTGGTCAAGAAGGTAGGTAAACGCATGAAATCGACTGTCAAGTCCTCCATGCCAATGGCCGCCGCCATCACCGACGATTACCTCGAAACACAAGTACAAGAAGAAATCCAGATTAACCTCGAAGAAGTCAAAAATGGCTTCCTTGCAGGTAGCAACAATCTCTTCGACTTTATTTGTAACTACGACTTTGGCAGAGAAGTCACTTTCGATGAATCCATTACCATCTTCTGTCAAATGATTTCACAATTCGATTTGCAGTTCCGCATCACCGAGTCCTACAACTCGCGCAATAATGTAGAATTCGCAATGGTGTATCCTAAATAAAAGGCAACAATGACAATACCTAGGCATACGTCAGATATATTCGAGATGCTCAGCAAAGGACAGTTCATCTGTTCCAATAGCAGCAAAGAGTCCACTCGAAAACTATACAACATCATCGATGAAAATTTCGATGACCTACACGACTATTTCAAGCACATCAATCTCGTGCTCGAGCGTGGCGACGAGTATTTTATGTTTACCAGAGAAGAAAACAAAACCGACCTCGAACGCAAACTTGAAGCAGCTTTCCGTTGGATTGACATTCTCGATTTCTTCAAAACTGTCGACCAGTCTTTTAGTACAGGTTATCGCTTCTCCCCATCCGATATCCTAGTTCGCCTCACTGTCGATGTCAATCTGAAGAATAAACTCGAAGGACTCAAAAAATACGCAGGCGGAAAAGAAAAACATGCCGACATCCTCGATAAAATTCTCGACCTCCTTCGCCGAGACAACTTCATCGAGCTCGAAAACGAAATCACCAACAGCTACAAAACACTATCGTCGTTCACCTATCTAGAGCGATTAATACTATCTATTAATATTTCAGAATCGGTAAAGAATGAGATACCTGAGTAAAGTATATCTGATCAACAGTGCCAACGTCAAGTTTGCCGAAATATCTATAGATGGCAACGTCCATTTCATAGGCACACAAGGGGTGGGCAAGAGCACACTCCTAAGGGCCATTCTATTCTTTTACAATGCCGATAAGCTAAAGCTAGGTATAGAAAAAGGTAAGAAAACATTCGATGAATACTACTTCCCTTTCGGCAACTCCTATGTCATTTACGAGGTCGAACGCGAAACTGGCCCCTTCTGTGTCATGGCATTCAAGGCTCAGGGGCGTGTTTGTTTCCGCTTCATCAATAGCGCCTTCAAGCAAGAGCACTTCATCTCTCCCGAGGGCAAGGTCAAAGCCTGGGATGGTATCAAAGACAGCCTCGGCAAATCAATAGCGCACACCCGAAAGGTCGATCGTTACGAAGAGTACCGCGATATCCTCTATGGCAATAATATTGGTGTCGACAAAGAGTTTCGCAAATACGCATTGGTCGAAAGTCGACAATACCAAAACATACCTCGTACCATCCAAAACGTATTCCTCAATTCCAAGCTCGATGCAGAGTTCATCAAGCAAACCATCATCATGTCTCTCAACGAAGAAGATGTGAAGATTGGTCTGGAAAAATACATACTCCACCTCCGAGATTTCGACACACATCTTGCCGATATCAACAAGTGGACAGAGGTCAATAAATCAGGCGAAATACCAGTGCGCAAAATGTCCGAGAATATTGCTCGTGCATATGCCGCCATACAGTCGCTCAACAGAGAAAAACAAGAAACAGCTATCCAGCTGTTCCATGCCTACGATGCTGCTTTGGTAGAGCTGCCTCAGGCTACTCGCCGGCAAGAGCACTTGCAAAAGCAAAAACAAACCTTACTCGAGAAACTCGCGGACCTCAAAGGCAAATTCCAAAACCGAAAGGAAGATATCCAGAAGGGCATCAACATTCTCGATAACGAACTGAAGAAAGCAAAAGCGCGTGCTGAGTATTACGAAGGTATTGATATCAATTCCATCATTCAGCGAGTAGCTCGCAAAGAAGACAACGAAGCAGAACGCGAACGCTTAATGGCCGAACGTGCCCTGCTCAACGCTAAGTTCACCGAAATCAACAGCCGATACGAGGCCCTCATTCAGCAACAGCAAAATGCCCTGGCTGTTATACAAAACCAGCAATCTACGCACCGCAATAAGCTTCGCGAAGACTTGCTTGTTTTCAAAAGCGAGGTCAACGAACAATATACTATTGCATTTGCCGATATCCGCACACAGCACCAGGATGCATTAGAGGTAGCTCGCAATGTCATTGCTCAAAAGAAAGACAACATTCACGAGCTCAGGCTCAAACGTCAGAAGGTGCAGCTACAGCGCTTCTTCGAAGAAGAGATAGACAATACCAAAACAGAGATTGCCAATCTCAACCAAAAGATTAAAGTAACATCTGTAGACATAGCCGATCACAAAAAGCAGGCAGAAACACTCCAAAAACAGTGGGAACTAGAGCTGGAGCGAAACAATGCCACCTACGATAGGCGCATCGATAAGATGCACGATGATGCCAAAGTGCTCAAAGCCCAAATCGAAGCCATTGATGCCAAACTGCAAAAAAATAAAGACAGCCTCTATGGTTGGCTCAATGAGCATGTGCCAGGTTGGGAGCAAACTATAGGCAAGGTGCTAGACGAAGACACGGTGCTCTTCCAGCACGGCTTGTCTCCGGTTATGGATGCCGCTACAGATACTATATACGGTCTCAGATTAGACCTTACCGAAATCACTAAATCGGTGAAAACAGTAGCTGAGTATCAGGCCGAAAGACAGGAGTGGCAGCAAAAAGCCGATACTAATTGGAACAATGTCAGAGCCCTTACGGATGAACGAAATGCTGAAGCCGAAAAACTAAAGACAAGATTCCAAAACCGCATCAAAGACCTCAACAACACTCGGCGTCAGCTCGACTATGAATTGCAACGCGCCAAAGGACAACTAGAGGTAAATGAGGTACGCCTGGCCGACTATACCCGTAAAGCTGCCGAAGAAAAAGAAAAGCAGCTCAAAGATATAGATACCGAGATGCAGGGCGCTGGAGACGAGCTACTGGCCGAAGAAAAGAATATGCAGGAAATCGAGGCGGGCATTCAGCGCCAACTCGACAATAAAGAGAAAGAACGAAACAAAAAGATTAAAACCGAAGAGCAGCGCATCAAGGAGCTCATGACCATTCTCGATGATGAGCTGGCAGACCGCAAACGCGAAACTGAAGACCGCATTGCAGAAATAAAACAGCAACAAACCATGAACCTCAGTGCCGAGGGAGCCGATGTATTTAGGCTCAACGGTATCGAAAGAGAGCTTACTGCCGTCGCGCGCGAGTTGGAATACATCAATGAAAACCGCGACAAAGTAGCCGAATTCAACAAAGACAAAAGAGAACTGTTCGACCTCGTTGATAATTTCAAAACAGAGAAAAAACTCAAAGAAAATCAACTGGAGAACGAACATGAAAAATATAAGATTCAGGAGCAGAAATTGCAGCTGGAGGTAGAGTCTACCAACAGTGCCCTTACTACACTCAACAGTCGCTTGGCTATTCTCCGAGAAGGGGTCAATATGTTCAACAGCTTCAAGCAAACAGACCACTATCGCGAGGTGGCTGAGTTCGAAGGGCAGAAACAATCTGGCGGCGACAATGGCATAGGGCTCAAAGAGCATATCGAATCGCTCAACGGCAAGATATACACCATTCAGCAACGCTACAACGATCTCCAGACAGCTATCAATAAGTTCCTCGGCCACTTCGAGTCCAACAATATCTTCGGCTTCAAAACCAATCTCGTTGAGCGCAAGGAGTTTCTCGACTTTGCCGAGATGCTCCACGAGTTCCTCGAAGAAGATAAAATCGCTCAATACGAAAAACGGGTCAACGAGCGCTTTGCTACCCTCATTCGTCAGATAGGCAAGGAGACCACCGAGCTTACTTCCAAAGGTGGAGAAATACAAAAGGTAATCACCGAGATCAACCGCGATTTCGAAGAGCGAAACTTTGCTGGTGTTATCAAAAGTATCCGCTTACAGCTCACCGATAGTCAAAACAAGATTGTAGCCCTCCTGCAAGAGATAAAGAAGTTCAACGACAACCATAGCATGAGCATCGGTGTGGTCGACCTCTTCTCTCAGGGCGATAACGAAGCGCAAAACCGAAAGGCAGTTTCTTTGCTCAAAGAGTTTGCCCGGGAGATAAACGCACGCAAAGAAAAAGAAATTAGCCTGCCCGACTCTTTCGAACTTCAGTTCCGTATCGTAGAAAACGAAAACGACAGCGGATGGGTAGAAAAACTCACCAACGTTGGTTCCGAGGGTACAGATATACTAGTCAAGGCTATGATCAACATTATGTTGCTCAATGTCTTCAAAGACAGCGCCTCCAAGCGTTTCAAAGACTTTAGGCTCCACTGTATGATGGATGAGATTGGCAAGCTACACCCCAACAATGTTAAGGGTATCCTCAAGTTTGCCAACGATAGAAATATCTTGCTCATCAACAGTTCTCCTACCTCTTTCAATGCTACCGACTATAAGTACACCTACCTGCTCACCAAAGACAATAAGAATGTCACTACGGTCAAAAAGCTCATTCGCAAAGGTGCCGAAGCATGATGATACCAGTGTCTATAGCCAAAAAGTTATTGCTCCTCCTGCAGGGAGAGGCAGTTCCTGCATCTGCGCTTAGGCACCCACTCATCACCGAGATGGTCGATGAAGATGTTTTAGTAAGGCAGGTAGCAGGGCGCACTTCCGCCCGCTACCTGCTCCCTATACCACAGCGGCTGCATAATTTCCTCGCCACCCGTTGCAATGTTCAAGATATACACGCCTACGTTCACGCCCTCACTACCGGTGCCCATACTAAAGCACAGTTAGCCATCAGCACCGGCTCTTCCAAGGCGCGCAGGCGCAGGTCTTTCTCAGGCTTTTTGGTCAATAGCTATCTGCCTATTCCGGCCACCTTGGCTGGTCTGCCCATCACCATAGCCCCCACTCAGGGCACATATACATTCATTGCACAGCACCAGTCTTTTATACCTGCACCTCATGTGCTCATAGTAGGCGTGGAGAATGCCGAGTGTTTTCATGCTATCAGGCAGTTGCAGCCTTGGTTGGGTGCGCAGCAGGCGTTGTTCGTCAGTCGCTATCCGCCAAATCAGTCACAAGATCTCATAGCCTGGCTCTCCTCCATCCCCAACCCATACCTCCATTTTGGCGATTTCGATCATGCTGGCGTCGGTATATTCCTTGCCGAGTTTCACAAGCATTTACAGCAGAGGGCCACTTTCTTTGTCCCTCCGGGCATTGATGCGCTCATTGCACGTCATGGCAGCACTTCCCTATACGATGCGCAGCGTCAGCTCAGCACCTCACATCTGCCTGCCTATCTGCAGCAGCTACTCGCTATTTTCAATAAGTACAAGAAAGGTCTCGAGCAAGAAGTACTTTTGCTCATCACACCAGCACATATTCAATCAGGCACAGCACTTTTATGATACACATATACGGACTCAAAAACTGCGATACTACACAGAAGGCTATTAAATGGTGCAAGGCTAATGGCCACACTGCCACTTTCCATTGCTACAAAGAGGAGCCACCCACGCTTCAGTTCATCACCACATGTTTAGCTCAGGTGCCGCTCACCAAGCTGCTCAATACCCAAAGCACTACCTATCGTTCACTCTCCGACCAGCAAAAGCAACAAGCTTCCAGCCCTCAGCACGCTAGCGCCTTGCTGGTTCAGTACCCCTCGCTCATCAAGCGTCCACTTATTATTTTGCCTTCTGGCAGCATATCGCTTGGCTGGCGCGAGGCCGATTTTGCAGCACTTGTTGCCACCATTTAGCCTGTTTTAGTGCCTTTCGCATCGCTTCATTCACACCTGTGGATAAGTATTGCCACCACTCCGTTCGCTTTGCACCTACTTTTGTGCAGTAGGTGCGGCCTACTTATTACAACACATTTACGTTTTGGGTTTGTTTTTTGCTCCTCCCGATGGCTATTTTACGCTGTCCCTAACATTCTTTTACCCTTTCCCAAAACAAATTCTATTTTTTTCGCAATGTTTTACTATCTTTGCCGCCTGAAAAAAGTGTAGTTATTTTTTAAACATTGATGCAAATGTCTCAATTTACAGCTGAAAAAAAAGCAAATATCTTTAAAACCTACGGTGGAAGCGAGAAAAACACTGGTTCTATCGAAGCGCAGATAGCTCTTCTCACAGAGCGTATCAAGCACATCTCCAACCATCTTAAATCTAACAAAAAAGACTTCTCTAGCAATCGTGGTCTTATGCAGATGGTAGGTCGCCGTAAGCGTTTACTCCAATATCTGAGCAATAACAATCTAGAGTCTTACCGCTCACTAATCGAGAAACTCGGTATTCGTAAGTAAGGTAAGCCTGCCAAGCTATTCCCAACTGAAACAAACGGTTGGGAATTGTTTTTTTGAGCCTGTTCTAATTTTATTGTCAGTCTTTATTGTGGTCTCGTTAGCAAACTAACAAAGTATTTTTTTGAAGCCACACAGACCCAGTGACGACTAATTAATAATTCTTAAACCAGCTCCAAGTAATCCTCAATTTTTAGGGTTGCTGCTTGCATCGGGGAAGTGGGAAGCCCCCTTGCCGCATGTACACCCATTAGCT
>CALRKH020000077.1:0-16749 GCA_943367855.1 Asaia bogorensis
ATAGCAATCCTGAATAGTGTAATCGAAGCGGCCAAGCTCTCTGAACTTGTAGTCGCGGTAGTTTTGAAAGCCAGCATTGAGTGCTACCTGGTGACGCTTGGCCAGTAGCTGATCGAAGAGGTTGTTCAGCTTGTCTTTGTCGGTGAGGCGGCGTGTGGCTACCTTGCCGAAGACCTGCTCGCGAATGGCTCTGTCGGGGCTTTGCAAAAAGCGTGCTGCTTGCTGCAGTGTATATTCGGTGCCATCGTGCTCTATGCTCATGCCGCCAGATATAACACCATATTGCTGAGCCAGCAAATTGAGGTCGGCCTGAAGGGCTACATTTTCATCGCGGTAGAGCTCTATGGCATTGCGCACACTGCGGAGGAAGGGAAAGTATTGAGCATCATCGAGCCCGGCTGCATGTGGGCAGGCGATTAGTTTTTTATTGAGCTCGAAGGAGTAGGGTTTTATTTTGGGTTCTATCTCTATGCAGAAGTAGGTGAACGCCTCTTCGAAGGTTTTGTTGGTAGTGTCGCAGGTCATTTTTATTTGTCGCCAGCATACATCTTCGCTCACCACTGCCTCCAGCTCGCTTACATCGTGTAGCCACTGGTTGAGGTCTTGTGGTGTGGTAAGCACTCTGTTTTTCAGGTTTTCGTAGTAGGGTTGCAGCGATTCCCAATCTGTAACTGTAAAGTTGGCAGGTAAAAAAGTGCGTGGTTTTACCTCTAGTATAGTTGGCGTGTAGCTCATGTTGGTGTTCCTTATTTAGTACTGCAAATTAGTGTTGTTGGCGTTAAGAAGGGTTTTAAAGTTTACCCAAATTGCGTGCGGGTAGACGTAGCGTAGGCTAAGTGGAGTGGCCAATGCGCCCTATATAAGCCCTAGAGCAGCTGGCAAACAAAATGAATATTATATAAAGTGTTTAGTTCGTTAACAATAATAGCATCAATAAAACAGATGAAAAAATACTCTATATGGACAAATGGTGAGGATGGGGTGCCCAAAATAGTGTAGGCAGGTGCTAAATAAAAAGAATGGGGCGATAAGGGTGGTGATTGTAGGTAATTTTAATGTTATATCTATAAAAGTGATAGGTATTAGGAGTATTTACATTTTTTTCCTACCCCATGACGGCGTATATTTGCACCAAGTTGTGAATTTAATGGGTTAGTAAGTAAGAGCTGCTGGATTCCTCTGGCGGCTCTGTTTTTTTGCAACAATAGTGTTTCCTTTCTGTTTTTTGTGGTGATGTGGGTGTGCTTATCTTTACTGTAAATGGCAAAGACTAAATCAGCTTATTTCTGTCAGCAATGTGGCTATGAGGCGTTGAAGTGGACGGGCAAATGCCCCTCTTGCGGTGCGTGGAACTCGTTTGTAGAAGAGGTGGTGCAGCGAGATGAGAAGACGAAGCCCAATGATATGATGTGGGATGAGGAGGCAGCCAAAGAGATACGCAAAGCCCATAAGCTAGATGATGTGGTGCAGCAAACAGAGGTGCGCATGCTATCGCCAGATGCGGAGCTGAACCGTGTGCTGGGTGGTGGCGTGGTGCCAGGAGCAGTGATGCTGGTGGCTGGCGACCCTGGTATAGGCAAGAGTACACTCTTCTTGCAATGTGCGCTGCGTTGGCGCAGCATAACCACACTGTATGTGTCGGGGGAGGAGAGTGCCCAGCAAATAAAGATGCGTGCAGAGCGGCTAGGTGTAACCAACAACAATCTATATCTGCTAACGGCTACAGACACGGCTACCTTGTTTAGCGAGGTGAAGAAGATAAGACCACAGCTACTGATTATAGACTCTATACAGACATTGGAGTCGCCGTATGTGGAGTCGGCAGCGGGTAGCGTATCGCAGGTGAGGGAGTGTGCTGCAGAGCTACAGCGTTTTGCGAAGGCTACTAACATACCTGTGTTTATAATAGGGCATATAACCAAAGACGGTGCTATAGCCGGGCCAAAGGTGCTGGAGCATATGGTGGATACGGTGCTACAGTTTGAAGGGGACAGGCACTATGCCTATAGGATATTGCGGACGCTGAAGAACAGATTTGGCTCTACGGCAGAGCTGGGCATCTATGAGATGGTGCAGATGGGTATGCGTCCGGTATCGAACCCGTCGGAGATATTGCTATCGCAGCACGAAGAGCCGCTGAGTGGCATAGCAATAGCGGCAACAATGGAGGCATCGAGACCGCTGATGATAGAGGTGCAGGCACTGGTGACACAGGCGGTGTATGGCACACCACAGCGCACTATAAGTGGCATGGACCTGCGCAGGCTGCAACTGCTGCTAGCCGTGCTGGAGAAGAGAGGTGGTTTTCACTTTGGTACTAAAGATGTATTTGTGAATATAGCAGGGGGGCTCAAGATAGAAGACCCATCTATAGAGCTGGCACTGGTGTGTGCGCTACTATCGTCTTACGAAGACAAGGCCCTGCCCAACAATATATGCCTGGTAGGTGAGGTGGGGCTGAGTGGAGAGATACGAGCGGTGAACAGAATAGAACAGCGGATAGCTGAGGCAGATAAGCTGGGTATGGATGTGATATTTATACCGAAGGCTAATGCCAAAGGGCTAGACCGCAAGAGCCTGAAGATAGAGGTGAAGACGGTGAATAAGGTGGAGGATGTGTATAGGATGTTGTTTTAGATGCTAGGCGGTTTCGGTTTGGTGGCGGTATAGCTTGGCATAGCGACCATTGAGTGCCATGAGCTCGGTATGTGTGCCTTGCTCTACAATAGTGCCGGCATCGAGCACAATGATTTTATCGAATGTCCAGCCGGTGAAGATGCGATGGGTGATAACGATGGCTGTTTTGCCAGTGAGTGCCTGGTTGAGGTTGTCTAATATAGTTTTTTCGGTTTTGGTATCTACGGCAGAGAGGCACTCATCGAGCAGCAGAATATTGCTGTTTTTGAGTAGCGCACGTGCCAGCACCAGGCGTTGTTTTTGCCCACCGCTCAGCATTACACCCCGCTCGCCTACTATGGTTTCGTAGCCATTGGCCAGAGATGCTATGTCTTTGTGGAGGTCGGCAAGGCGGGCAGCCTCCATTACTTGCTCGTCGGTAGCAGTGGGGTTGCCAAAAAGTATATTATTCTTTACCGTATCGGAGAACAGATAAGCCTCTTGCGGTGTGTATGCAATGCCTGTGCGCAGGGCAGTGAGATCGTATTGGCGGATATCTGTACCATCAAGCATCAGACTGCCCGAGCTAACATCGTACATGCGCAAGAGTATGTGGGCCAGTGTAGACTTGCCCGAGCCTGTGCGACCTATGATGGCTATGCGCTGCCCCTGACTAATAGAAAGCGAGAAGTGGCGCAGTGCAGTGATGCCCGTATGTGGGTAGGTGAAGCTGACCTGCTGCAACTCAATATTGCCCACAGGTGTGTGTGTGATGGCGCCAGCGGGTGAGGTGATGGTGGGCTTGGTGGACATAAACTCATCTATACGCTGCTGCGATGCACCTGCACGCTGTATCATGCTGGCTACCATGCCTATGCTGGATATAGGGAACATAAGCAGATTGATATAGATAACAAACTGAGCAATGTTGCCCACCGATATGGAGCCGCTGATAGCAAAGTAGCCACCAATGAGTATGGTAGAAAGCATACTGAGCCCAATAAAGAGGTTCATAGCAGGGAAGTAAACCGCCTCGGTAACAGAGAGATTGATGGAGCTCTGCCTGTATTGCTCGGAGACATCGGCAAAATAGCGCAGGCGGTTTTGCTCTTGCACAAAAGACTTGATGACCCTGATGCCAGAGTAGGACTCCTGGGCAGTGGAGGTGAGTGCTGATAGCTGTGCCTGTATCTTGCGGCTCTTCTTATAAATTAATCTGTTGACATAATAGATGGAGATAGCCAGTATGGGCAGTGGTGCCACTACACAAAGGGTAAGGAGGGTATTGACCCGCAGCATATCCCACACGCAGAAGATGGTGAGGAAAACAACATTGGTGAGATACATGATAGATGGGCCAGTGTACATGCGCACTCTCGACACATCTTCGGAGATGCGGTTCATGAGGTCGCCAGTGAAGTTGGCACGGAAGAAGGCGGTATCCAGTATCTGGTAATGCTTGTAGATTTCGTTTTTCTGGTCGTACTCTATGTGGCGAGACATGACGATAATGGTTTGCCTCATCATGAACATGAACAGCCCCCTAAGCAATGCCAGGCCTAGCAGCAGCATGCCTCCTTTGAATACTACACCAAATACTTTGTCTCGGGAGGCTGTGGTGGCTGCTAGCAGCACCACCTCGTCTAGTATATCTCTTATGACATTGCCAGGCATAACGGCAAACTTGCTGGAGATAGCCACAAACAGCAAGCCCAGAAGCAGTCGCCACTTGTGCTTGATGAAATACTTATTAACCGATCGGAGTTTGCCCATTGCCGCCGCAAATGTCGGAAATATTCGGTGGCTGTAGCCAATAGATGAGGGATAAAGAAAAACCCTGCCTAAGAGCAGGGTTGTAACTATAATATGGTAGCGTAGCGTAATTAATCGATAACGGCTATGCACTTGAGCTCTATAGCTATAGCTGTAGGTAGCGCATCTATGCCTACCGTGGTGCGGCAGGGTTGGTTGTCTTTGAAGTAATCGGCATAAATTTTGTTGTAGGTGTGGAAGTCGCGCTTCATATCTACCAGAAACACGGTGACATCTACTAGCTTATCCCAGCTGCTGCCACTTTCTTCTAGTATCACTCTTACATTGTCGAATACGCTGCGGCACTGCTCGGCAAAGTCGAACTCGATGAAGTTGCCATGTTTGTCGGATTTGAGGCCTGGTATTTCGTCGGTGCCAGGTTTGCGTGGGCCTACACCGCTAAGGAAGAGGAGATTGCCCACACGACGAGCGTGTGGATATAGACCTACTGGTTTAGGTGCTTTGTCTGTAGATATATGCATAAATACTGGGTCTTGAAATATTATCGGATATAGTTGTTGAAGACGTATATGGTATATACGGTATCGTTGGCAGCGTCAGTAGCCTTCATACGTAGGTTGGCTACATTGTTGCTAATGGTGCCATTGCCACTATACACAACAGAGTTGAGCGTGGTGGTGGTGATGACAAAGCTAGAGCCTGAGGTAGTATGATTGGACATAACGATGGGAACTTTGGCTTTGGTGGCGCCAGAGCTATCTATCCAGAGCATATCCATTTTGTTGTAGTCGGTAGTGTCGTCCGTCATCTCGAAGAGGAGGGTATTGGTGGTGTCGGAGGCAGAGAACCCTGGCGGTAAACCCTTGTATTGGCCTGAGTATTCTTTGGCATAAATTTTCTCGCAGTTGGTGCCAAAGACGCCTTTAGGGCATTGGCACAAACCCTGCACGCAGCTGGACTTGTTGAGACAGGTAACAGCACCACACTCGTTTTTGGAGCAAGAACTATAAACGGCTGCACCCAAAACACCTGCGCAAACCAAAACACCCGAAGCTATGTACCTAAAAACTTTCATATCAATAATAGTAAGTAGCGATATAGATGAATCAAAGATACGCAATAGAGTGTTATAGTAAGAAGGGATGATGAGTGCGGTGTAGTTATTTTAACATGGATAGGGCTGAAAATGAGATAGCCGACCAAGTGGTCAGCTATCTCGTTTATTCAGTTTAGAAACATTCTTAGTGTGCTGCTTTGAATTTTTTGACTGCTTCGGTCAAGCGAGGCAATACTTCGAACACATCTCCAAGCACGCCATAGTCGGCAGCTTTGAAGAATGGTGCTTCGGGGTCTTTATTGATAACAACGATGGTTTTAGAACCGTTGACACCAGCCAGGTGCTGAATGGCACCAGATATGCCAGCTGCTATGTAAAGGTTGGGGCGTATGGTGCCTCCTGTTTGGCCAACGTGCTCGTGGTGCGGACGCCAGTGAGCATCGGCTACAGGGCGAGAGCAAGCAGTGGCTGCACCTAGTGCATCTGCCAGGTTTTCTACCAATCCCCAGTTTTCTGGACCTTTCAGGCCACGACCACCACTCACGACCAGCTCGGCTTCTGTAAGCGGCACTTTGCCAGTAGCCTTGTTCACCTGCTGCACACGCACTGCAAAATCTTTGCTATCGAAGTCGACAGCAAGTGTTTCTACAGTAGCTGTGCCTTCGCCTTTCTTCACACCAAAAGTGTTTGGCATTAGGGTGATCACCTTCACATCGCTAGTGATGCTGACATTGGCGAAAGCCTTGCCTGCAAATACGCTCTTCTTTACGATGAAGCCAGCTGAAACATTAGGATAGTCTACAGCACCTGCTGCCATGCCAGCTTGTAGGCGGGCGGCTACACGTGGTGCCACTGCCTTGCCAGTAGTGTCGTGCAGGCATATTATTACTTTAGCACCAGTTTTGGCAGCAGCTGCTACTAAAACTTTGGTGTAAGCGCGAGAATCGAGATTGTCCAGGCGTGCATCGGCAACGTGCAATACATTGTTTGCACCAAAAGCGCCAAGTGATTGCATTTCGGCAGCAGTGGCGCTACCTAGTGCTACAGCTGTAACTGTAGTATCCAAAGCAGCAGCTATATTGGCTGCATATTGCACCGCCTCGTGCGATTTTTTCTTGAATACTCCCTGGCTATGTTCGGTTAATACTATTACTGACATATGAATGTTGTAAAAAGGTCTTGAAATAATGTTTTGAGTGGTGTTAGATTACTTTGGCTTCGCTATGCAAAAGTGCTACGAGCTCATCCATATTGTCGGCAGCTATCATTTTCACGCCTGTTTTAGCAGTTGGTGTTTCGTAGCTGGCTATTGCCGATAGGCTGCTGATGGCTGCTGGTGCTACCACTTTTAGTGGTTTGGTGCGAGCGGCCATAATACCTCTCATGTTAGGGATGCGCGCTTCTGCCACACCTTTTTGGCAAGAGATAACTAGTGGTAAGTCGCAGCTGTCTGTTTCTTCGCCACCATCTATTTCGCGGTTTACAGTTACGGTGTTGCCTGCTACGTCTACTTTAGAGGCGAAGCCGATATAGTTCATATCAAGCAATTCGGCAAGCATGGCACCTACTGTGCCGTTATTATAGTCGATAGACTCTTTGCCACAGAGCACAAGCGAATAGCCCTCTGTGCGTGCATAATCGGCTATCTGAGCAGCTACAACATAAGGGTCGTTGCTGTCTATGTCTATTCTTATAGCTTCGTCGCCACCAAGAGCCAAAGCCTTACGGATAACAGGCTCAGCATCTGCCTTGCCTACCGTTACCAGATTGACAGCAGTAGCCAGGCCAGCTTCTTTAAGCTCCAGGGCACGCACTAGCGAGTACCACTCATCATACGGATTGATGATGTAAGTAACGCCTTGCGAATTGAAGGTTGTATTGTTATCGCTAAAGGCGATTTTTGTAGTGGTATCAGGTACCGGGCAAATACAAACTAGTATTTTCATAATAAATAATGTTCTACTAATGAAAGGCCGCTGAGCGGCGATTTTGGACCGCAAAGGTAGTTAAAAATGTGATTTGTGCCGAGGCGGAGCTACATGTGTGGCGAGGCGTGTAGCCCTCACACATGCCCAACTAAGTGAGGCAGTGAGGCTACAATTAGTTTTTGCAGGCAACAAAAATAAAAGGCATGTTGCGTTTCTCTCGTAAGCTATTTTTTATTTTACCAGCTTCTTTTATCACTTTGTACCGTTGCAGGTCATACACCTCCAGGTAAGCTGCATAATCTTTGCTGATGGACATGCGACGGCTATAAGTGGCCAATAGCTGTGCCGAAGAGCGGTCTACAGCCATCACATTGTCGAGATACTTCTTCCAAACACGATTTCTATACCACATAAAACACTATATAATGGACCAAAGGTCAATAAAAAACTATCTATATCGCTTATTGGGCCGATAGTTATTATTGATATCGGAGCCGCAGCCGCACTTCTTCTTTCCAAGCAGGCAACCTTCGGCCAAAATACCAACTGCAACTACGAGTAATATATAAACTACTCTTTGTGCCCATCTTCTGTTTTGCATAAAGTCTACTTTTGTAAAAATAGAGAATATTGACAACACAGCGCAGTAAAAAAATTCTATTGGCACCCCTAGACTGGGGTATGGGGCATACTACGCGCTGTGTGCCTATAATAGATTATCTGCTGCAAAGTGGGCACAGGGTATATGTGGCAGGCAATAGCCGTCAGCTAGATTATTACACAGCTACATTTGGCAAAGAGCTAGACCAACTGCCACTGGAAGGCTACAATGTAATGTACTCTGCCATCAACCGTTTTGCACAGATAGGGCTGCTGGGGCAGATGCCGGGCATACTAAGGGCCATACAACAGGAGCGTAAATGGCTGAAACAAGTGGTAGCCGATATACAACCAGATGGCATCATATCTGATAACAGGTATGGGCTGTATCATAAAGGTGTGGCAAGTGTGCTGATAACCCACCAGCTAAGGGTGATGAGTGGCATGGGCAGCCGGGCCGATGATGTGGTGCAGCAATTGCACTACCGTATGCTACGCCACTATAACCATATATGGGTGCCCGACCTACCCACTGCACCGGGACTAGCAGGCGCACTGTCTCACCCAGAGCGGCTGCCAGCCAGCTGTAGCTACATAGGGCCACTATCCAGACTGGAGCGGGGAGCGGATAGCACAGCTGGGCGTTTGCTCATCCTACTATCGGGCCCAGAACCTCAGCGAACGATACTGGCTAATATACTGTGGCAGCAGGCCTGCGCACTGGCTGTGCCTACGGTATTTGTGGAGGGGAGCCCCCAAGCCAGCAGAGCGCATGTGCCCAGCCACATAGAGCACCATAGTGTGCTGACACACAAAGAGCTGCAACCCATAGTGCGAGCGGCGCATATGGTGATATGCCGAAGTGGCTACTCTACCATAATGGACCTGGTGGCAATGGGCAAGCGTGCCATACTGATACCCACACCTGCACAAACAGAGCAACAATATCTGGCTAGGATGCTGCATAAACAACACTTGTTTATGGAGGCGCGCCAGCAAGGATTTAATCTGGAGGCAGAACTAGCCAGAGCGGCAAGATTTGAATTTGCAGGCCTGCCTGTAAATAAAAACTTCAGGCTTTTTGAGCCTGAAGTAGATAAATGGATCGATGAACTGAACTAAAAGAAGTCGTAGCTGCGACGCTGTGCATTGACACGTATGCCGAAGTAGAAATAAGTGGAGGTAAGCGGCCCTAGCGACACCCCAGTAGATGAGGAATGCGGGTAAACACCATTTACATTCTGATAGTTGCGATAAACGCCACCCAGATCTACAAACATATTGCGACGAACCTGGTAAGAGGCATTGAGGCTAAGTAGTTTGCAGTTGCTCTCGCTGCCGCTTATCATAGCTACACCAAACTGTGATACGGCAGTAGGGTAGGCATTGAATACACTATTGCCATAGTTGAGATTGCCAGTATCGTTGCCACGGCGGTAGTAGGTGGCACGAGCAGTGAGTGTAAGATTGTTGATAGGCTGATAGCGCACCTGACCTACTAGTTTCACAAAGCCATTGCCCAGCGGGTCGGCCAGGGGCTGATTGTAGTTGGTATAGTTGGCCAATGTGTCTTGCGCAGTATAGGTATAAGGACGCACGGCGTTTATCTCGCCTTGCAGGTCTAGGTTTTTGATGCCGAAAGCGTTGAAGTATTTGCCGCCCATCTGCACTGCCCACTTGTTGCCATACCACTTGTTGGAGCCAGTAAGTTCTTTGATTCTGAACTCATTGAGCAGGAACTGACCATACAGTTGGAACCTGTGAGCAATGATGGCTTTGGCGTCGAGCCCTATTATAGACTTGTCTCCTGCGCCATTGTAGCGGCTCATAGCAGTGCTTAGGATAACAGGGTTGAGGTAAGAAATCTCGTAGCCGCCTGTTCTATTGAACACCTGCGCCTCAAACAAGCCAATGTTGAGCCATTTAGTGGCATTGACATTGGCATAGCGAATGGTAGAATATTTATGCGGCATCACCCTGTCGGCACCTTTTATGTATTGAGGTGTCAACTCTAGATACAAACATTCGTAGTTGATTTTCCAAATTCTTGTTTGCAACCTCATGAAAGGCATATTGGAAGAGTTGTCGGTGAGGAACAAGCTGGTAAGACCATCGCCAAAGAAGTGCTTGCCGTAGCCAAAAGTGGCATTGACATGATTCTTAACCAGATCGGCATTGATATATGCACTCACCTGCAGATAATCGTAGGTGCCAAAACGGGTGAAAGGCTGCTTGAAATAGTCGGCACCAGGCACAGCTGCATATCTGCGCTGCGACCAGTTGACCACATGATAGGGCAGTTTCTCCTGATTGTCGGTGACACTGGTATAAAAGCCTACCTTTTTAGCTATCCAGCCGCGCATCTCGGCACCCTGCCCATTGTAGGTGAGCATGCGGGGAATGGCCTGACCTGTAAGCGGATCGATAGATGGATTGTGCTGCTGTGCAGTGCCCATGAGGTTGATGACAGGATTGACTACCAGAAAGAAGTCTTTGGTTTTGACGTATACGAAGTCGTATTGCTTCTTGTAGAAGGTATTGAAAATGGACTTTTTAGCGTCTTGATGGCCGTTTTCGTCAGCAGTCCATTCGCCACTTTCCGATATCATCTGACTCATATTGTACCTATCTATGCTGCTCAGCCCATTGCGGAAGGACATACCACCATCGGTGGTGTCGGCAGTGGCAGCCCCTGCGCCTTCCAGAAAACGAACAATATTTCTTCTGGATTCTGGTTTGGCACCATTGGCTAGCGTGTCGGAGAGGCGACCAGACATGGTTTCCCATCTATCCAGATTGTGGTAGCCCTCAGAGCCTAGTTGCAAAAAAGTGGTTTGGGCATTGGCTGCCATAGCAGACAGTGCCATGCCAGAGAAAAATATTGCTTTTTTTAGCATAGCGTAAGATTTCAGTTCGTATTTTCGGTAAATTTGCCTGATATCTATAACAAATCAAGCAATTGCCAAACTGCGGCGAAGATAAAATAATATGTCCTCAAAACTAATAAAAGGAGCTACACTGGTAAACGAAGGTGTGATAGCGGTGAAAGATGTGCTGATAACTAATGGAAGAATAGCACGCATAGACGACCACATAGCACCCACTGCCAACTGCGAAGAGGTAAATGCCGAAGGGCTGTATTTGCTGCCAGGGGTAATAGACGACCAGGTGCACTTTAGAGAGCCGGGGCTGACGCACAAAGCAAGCATAGGCACAGAGGCAAGAGCTGCTGTGGCTGGTGGTGTGACCTCCTTTATGGAGATGCCCAATACCAACCCTGCTGCGCTAACCCAGGAACTACTGGAGCAGAAGTATGCTATAGCTGCCCAAACATCTGTAGCCAACTACTCGTTTTTCATGGGCGTATCCAACAATAATGTAGACGAGGTGCTGCGTACCAACCAGAAGAAGCAGGATGTGTGCGGCATAAAGATATTCATGGGCTCCAGCACGGGCGATATGCTGGTGGACAATTACATAACACTCTCTAAAATCTTCTCGGAGAGCGAGCTGCTAATAGCTACCCATTGCGAAGATGAACGTGTGATAAACACCAATAAAGAAAAGTATGCCGATGCCGACCATGCCTCTTTTCACCCAATAATAAGAGATGTGGATGCATGTTTCGAAAGTTCATTTTCGGCGGTGCAGCTAGCCAAACGATTCAACACGCGCCTACATATACTACACATAACAACGGCTAGAGAGCTACAGTTGTTTACCAACATGTTTCCGCTAGTGGACAAACGCATCACATCTGAAGTGTGTGTGCACCACCTGCACTTTACTGCCGATGACTACAGCCGCCTGGGCAACCAGATAAAATGTAACCCAGCTATAAAAGCAGCTGAAAACAAAGCGGCACTGTGGGAGGCACTACTAGACGACAGGCTGGATATAATAGCTACCGACCATGCACCACACACCTGGGAGGAAAAACAGCAGCCCTATCAGAAAGCGCCAGCGGGCTTGCCACTGGTGCAGCACACTTTGCTGCTGATGCTGGACTATGTGCAGCAAGGAAAGATAACAATAGAGAAGGTGGTGGAAAAGATGTGTCACGCACCAGCACAATGCTTCTCTGTGGCTGAGCGTGGCTATCTGCGCGAGGGCTACTATGCCGACCTGGTGCTGGTGGACCTAAACAAGCAATATACAGTAAGTAAGAGCAATATATTATATAAGTGTGGGTGGTCTCCGCTGGAGGGGCACACCCTGCCAGCCAGCGTGCATACCACATTTGTGAATGGTGAGGTGGCGTATACTAATGGAAGTGTTGTGGATAGTGTAAGAGGTATGCGTCTATCATTTGCCCGATAATGGTGGCACCCAAATAAATGCTGAGCGACAAGACCACACTCCGAGATTTATCGATTTTTCCGGCAGACGGGGGCAATGGTGTATTTGCCCTCATCAACCGAACCACCACTCAGGCTGGTGCCGATGCGCTGCGCAAGCATGTGCTGCAACCGCCTGCCACCTACGAGCATCTGTGCCAGGTGCAGGCCGCTGTGAAGTTTTGGGCGGAGCACCTAAAAGAATGGCCCACAGAGATATCGAATGGTACGCTGGTGATGCTGGATAAATTCTTTGACTCGGCCGATAGTGCCGCCCCTCCACCAGGAGGTGTGGCAGGCTGGTTGTCTGTCTTGTTTCAGAAGACGCTCAATAAGAGTGAGTACTTCTTCACTAAGTTTTCGGTATCGCATCTGTCGGACTTGCTGAAGGGCTGCCAACGCTTGCTGCTATTGCAAGCCTTGCCACAGCTACCTGCACTAATGGCAGATGAGCTGAAGCTGATAGCAGAAGACCTGAACCACCCGCTAGCAGATGCGCTGCTGGCAGTGACAGATAAAACTAATTATACAGACCTGGCCAGGCTACAGTATGAGGCAAGGCGGGTGCTGAAGAAGAGAATACTAAGACTAATAAGTAGCTATGCACGCATAGATGCCTGGCAGTCTATGGCCCGGGCAGGCCAGAAGCACCAATGGCACTTTGCTACACTGCTAGCAGAGCAGCCTGTGGCGCTGCATGCTACGGGCATGTATCATCCATTGTTGGCATCGCCCATATGCTACGATATAGCACTGGGCGGTAAGCAAAATTTTATGCTGCTGACGGGTGCTAATATGTCGGGTAAAACTACGTTTCTGCGCACGCTAGGTGTGTGCACGCTACTGGCGCATCTGGGTATGGCGGTGCCAGCGGCCACCTTCGAGTGTAGCTTTGTATATGGTATAGTAACCAATATGCACACCGAAGACAATATACTGAGGGGAGAGAGCTACTTCTTTGCCGAGGTGCAGCGCATGAAGCATATAGCTGCCAAGCTGGCTACCAGCAAGCCGCACCTTACACTGATGGATGAACTCTTTAAAGGAACCAATGTGCACGATGCCTGCGAATGTACAAGGGCAGTGGTAGAGGGATTGCTACACAAACAAAATCATCTAATGGCTCTATCTACCCACCTATACGAGGTGGCCCAGCAGTTTGGCTCAGATGACAGAATACAATTCAAGTATTTTGTAACCACTATGAACGGTGATGGCCGATATACCTTCAACTATCTATTGAAAGATGGTATTTCGAATGACCGTATTGGATACTTAATTTTGCAGCAAGAAGGGGTGATAGATTTGCTGCAACCCAACAAATAAAGCAAGAAATGCAAGAGATACACTCGCCAGTAAAAGGCAAAATAGCTGCTATCGTTTTTATACTGTTACTCATACTACCTGTGTGCTATGCACTCTATAAAGAGATGAAGTATAAAAAAGAAAACAGCCAAACACCTAAAACGACCAATGCCGCTACTATGCCGCAGTAGGGCAATGCCACAGCGGTGGCCTACCCTTTGTAGATGAAACGGAAACCTATGCCATGCACAGTTTCTATTTTGGCAGCAGTTTGTGCTTTTAGGTATTTTCTTATTTTGGTAATGAACACATCCATACTACGACCAAGAAAGTAATCGTCTTTGCCCCATACGTTCATCAATATTTCGTCGCGCTTCAGCACACGGTTTGGGTTGAGGCACAGGTATCTTACCAAATCAGCTTCGCGCTGGGTAAGCTGATATTCCACCTTATCGCTACGTAGCAGTAGATTGGTAAAGTCGAATTCTAATTCGCCAATGTTGAATATTACCGGGCCTTCATCATCTTTCTTTTTACTGCGCTTCACAAATACCTGAATGCGCATAAATAGCTCCTGAAGGTTGTAAGGCTTGGTAACATAGTCATCAGCACCGTTTTCGAAACCTGCTATTTTATCATCATCCATGTTTTTGGATGATAGCAATATGATAGGGATATTTTCGTTTTTTTTACGAATACTATTAGCTAGCTCCATACCATCTTTTTTGCCGGGCAGCATGATATCCAACAAACATATGTCGAAGATATGCTTCATGAATTGATGCCAGGCAGCGTCTCCATCTGAGCAATGAACTACGTCAAAATCCTGTTTTTGTAGGTAGTCTTTCACCACATACGCTAAAACGGGATCATCTTCTACTAAAAGTACCTTCAGTTTAGGTTGCGACATAAAAGCGTTGATGTGTTTTCAGCACGCTAATATAAGGCATTATTCAACAATCAATGACAAATTGTACTTATGCGTAATGTGATGATACAGTGTAACTAGAGTATTCTGTCGGGGTTTTGGGATAAAAAGGTGTCCCAGCTACCTTTCTTTTTGCCTTTAGCGGTTTTGGGTATGGCAATGGCAGGTGCATCTTGCGGTGCAGTTATCAGGTTTCTACTCTGGTAGTGGTGGCACAATGCCACAGCCACTGCATCGGTAGCATCCAGAAAACGGACATCCTCTTCTACAATACCTAGCGTGTGCTGCAGCATAGCAAATACCTGCTCTTTAGAGGCATTGCCCCTGCCCGTCACACTTTGTTTCACTTTTCTTGGGGCATATTCTACTGCATTGAGTCCGCTCATCATGGCGGCAGCTATGGCTACACCTTGTGCGCGCCCCAGCTTCAGCATACTCTGCACATTCTTGCCAAAGAAAGGCGCTTCTATAGCCACTGCTATAGGTTTGTGAATGTTGATGAGGCTCTCCATCTTGCTAAAGATGAGGCGTAGCCGCTCCGAGTGGTCCTTGTGCTTAGAGAGCTGCAACACACCCATTTCTATCAACGATACACTACTTTTGCTAACAGCAATGAGGCCATAACCCATTACCAGTGTGCCAGGGTCTATACCTAATATTACATTGCTTTTGCTCAACAGGTGGCCGTATAAGAAGATGAATAACAAAAGTATCAAAATATGGGCTAACTATCTGCTTGGCGGCTGTGTTTCTGCATTGCTCTTGTGGTTTATATATAAGCAAACCAGGGCGCAATTTTCGGAGCTGGATCTATATGCATGGCAACAGCATTGGAATACAGCATTGGCTGTGCTGGCAGTGTTGCTCATGCTTGCCAACCTTTTTTTGGAGAGCCTGAAATGGCATAGATTATTACTGAGCACAGGCAAGCAGACCTACGGACAATCTGTGGCATCCTATCTTGCAGGTATAGCATTCTCTATCATTACCCCCAACCGTATAGGGGAGTATCCTGGGCGTATATTGTACCTAAGTGGGCGGCATACGGCAGCCTACATTAGCATCTCGGTTTCGGGCATCTTATCTCAGTTGGCAGGGCTATACTTTTGGGGTTTGGTGGGTTTGGTGTTTTATAATGTCTTATTCCCATCGGTAGTGGCACAAGTGGCTCTGGCTGCCTGTATTATAATTAACATTTTTATAAATCTGCTCTATTGGCGGGTGAATGAATGGTTAGCTAAAGCCGCCAAAATCAAGTATCTACGCAGGTTTTCGGTATATGCCAGGCTGGCTGCCCGCATGCCTACCCGCCAGCGCATAGAGATACTGGCAATAGCATTGGTGCGGGTAGCAGTGTTTGCGGCACAATATTTGATTCTACTTAGATTGATGCATGTAGCAGTGCCCATAGTACCAGGTTTTTGTTTGGCAGCTTTGTCGTTTTGGGTGATGGCAGTGGTGCCATCGCTGGCTTTAACAGAGCTTGGTGTGCGTGGCGCTACCAGTATCTACCTGTTTAGTCACTACTCCGACAATACGGTGGGCATGGTGGCTGCATCCATCCTTATATGGCTATTAAACCTTATCGTACCTTCTATAGCAGGAAGTTTACTGATAATGAAAATGAAATGGATAAAGTAGACCGAAGTAACACACTAAAACACAGCCTCGCCAACGTGGTGGGGACAACAAAAAGTTTGCTGGTAGTGGCCCTAACGATGCTCCTAATGGGTGCGCATCAAGCCAATGCTCAGAACGACTTTTGCAGCACGCGCAACAACAGCTATAAGGCAGGAGAACGATTGAGCTTCAGGGTGTATTACAACATGAGCTTTATATGGATATATGCTGGCGATGCTACCTTTGCCACACGCCCCACTGAGCTTAACGGACGCAAGGTGCTACACATAACTGGCGATGGGCGAACGGCTAAGTCTTATGAATGGTTTTATAAAGTAAGAGACCTGTATGAAACGTATATAGACCAAGAGTCGCTGCTGCCACACAGGTTTATAAGAAATGTGAATGAGGGCAACATCAGCTTCAAGCATGATGTGAGCTTTGACAGGGGCCAAAACATAGCCACATCGGCAGGTAAAACCTATAGTGTGCCCCAATGCACACAAGATGTATTGTCTGCTATATACTATGCACGCAGCATAGACTATAACCAATACAAACCGGGCGACAGAATACCGTTTGAGA
>CALRKH020000078.1:0-16479 GCA_943367855.1 Asaia bogorensis
ATACGGACTGTATAACTACCACCTGCAACATAAGTGGTGACAGGTGTAGCACCGCTAAATAGCTGCATGGTGACAGTGGTACTTGCTGTAGCCGAAGAGCCATGGCAACTGCCGCCGCCACAACCAGATACTGTGCCATGAATGCCAGACAAGCCTGGACCAGCACTGTAGCTGGTGAGTATTAAGTAGATTAATGCTGCAATAGCTGGTAGGATAATGTGATTTTTCTTCATTGTATGGGAGGAGTGAGGAAGTTATATTGTAAATTATTTAATTTTAATAGGGTTGATTTTTAGCGTGTTTTGCGTTTTGTTTATATTTAATGTGATGTTTTTTGCCAAAAAATTAACAGATGGCAATATTAATTGGCGCACGGACAATAAATTTTGTTAGGGTTATCTAAAAAATATTTTGATGAAAATTTCAATTCGTACTGCAATGATATTTATAAGTTGCTGAAGTAGTTTAATTTGGCTGTATGAATAGGCAAGATTTTTTGCGTTTCGCAGGAATGGGAGTAGTAGCAAGTATGGTTGCGAATTATGCGGGTGCTAGTGTGCTGGCAGGTGGTTATCCGGAAGTGAGGCCAGCTGTAAAGGATAGGAAATTTGTGAGTAGTAGGGTGGAAGCTGTAATAAAAGAAGTGAGTCAAAACTTGAATAATAGAGAGTTGGCATGGGTTTTTGCCAATTGCTACCCTAATACACTAGATACAACAGTAGACTACGAGTTGATAAATGGTGTGCCTGACACCTATGTAATAACTGGAGATATAGATGCTATGTGGTTGCGAGATTCGTCGGCACAGGTATGGCCCTATCTAGAATGTTTGCAAGAGGATGAGCGTTTGAAAAGTCTGATAGCAGGTGTAATCAATAGGCAAACTACTAACATCTTACTAGACCCATATGCCAATGCCTTTTACAAAGACGTAAATAAGGTAAGTGAATGGGCTGCTGATAATACCCAAATGATGCCGGGTATACATGAGCGGAAGTGGGAAATAGATAGCTTGTGCTATCCTATAAGGCTGGCATATGGATATTGGCAGAAAACAGGAGCTACTGACTGCATGGGAGCAGACTGGAAACGTGCGATGAGATTGGTACTAAAGACATTTAAGGAGCAACAGCGCAAAAAGGATAGGGGTAGTTACTCTTTTATGAGACGAACAGAATATGCTACGGACACTGTGCCACTGGGTGGTTATGGGTATCCAGTTCATCCGGTAGGTCTGATATGTTCTATGTTTAGGCCGAGCGATGACGCAACTGTATTTCCGTTTTTGATTCCGTCAAATTTATTTGCAGTAGGGAGCTTGAAACAAATGGCTGAACTTGCAGCTGCTGTGGGTGATCAGTCGCTTGTAGGTAGTGCACTATCACTTGCAACAGAGGTGACTATGGCTGTGGAGCAATATGGTATAGTGCAACACCCCACTTATGGCCGAATATATGCTTATGAGGTGAATGGAATGGGCTCTTGTAACTTAATGGATGACGCAAACGTACCTTCCTTATTGTCGCTGGGTTATCTAATACCATCGATGATGGATAATGAGGTGTATATGAATACCAGACGATTTGTGTTGTCTGAAAGTAATCCTTTCTTTTACAAAGGCAAGGCCGGAGAAGGAATAGGCGGACCACATGTGGGGGTTGATTACATATGGCCTTTGTCTGTGATAATGCGTGGAATGACGAGCGGTAATGATGCAGAAGTGAAGATGTGTATAGATATATTGCTGAAAAGTAATGCAGGAACTGGTTATATGCACGAAGCATTCCACAAGGACGATGTAAAGAAATTTACCCGTAAATGGTTTGCCTGGGCCAATACCTTGTTTGGGGAGTTTGTGCTAAAGGTATATAAAGAAAGGCCCCATCTGTTAAGATAGAGCCTAAATGTTAATGAATTTTTGCGATGTGTTATTTCAATAGCTTAAAGGCATGATTCCATTCGCCTTTTGTGAAGCCAGGTATACACCACAACATGCACAGTGGCTCTATGGCACGAGCTGCGGTAGCCTTACCCATATCGGCTACTTCCCAGCCAAATTGGTTTAGAATTTGGTGTACCTCTTCTTTAGAGTGGTCGTTGTTGCCACAGGTAAACATTGTGGGCTTAACAGCAAAACCAGGCTTTACCATGTGAGCACTGCCAACACAGTTGAACGCTTTTACGAAATGTATCTCTGGAAATCTGGTTTGCAATACTTCCATTAGCGATTCGTTGACAGAAGAGAAAAAGCGTAGTGTGCCGTTTTCGGGTGCTGCATCTTCTATCGGGTTGGTGGTATCGATGACAGTCTTCCAACGGAGATTTTGAGGGCCTGCTATATCTATAGCATCGGCAGCAGCACTACCTTTTACTGCTAAGACTATAATGTCTCCATACTTTGCTGTTTCTTCGGGAGTGCCTATATGGGCATTTGTACCAGCACTTTGTTGCCAATCGGTCAGTTTGTTTTTATCTCTGCTGCCAAGCATTACCTGATATCCAAACTTCACAAAACCGCTACCCAGTGTTTTGGCAACTATTCCTGAACCGATGATTCCTATCTTCTTCATAGCCTTAGATTTGTAAGCAAATTAAGTTTAAAAGTCAGTGAATGATACAAGCTGGCATATAATTAACTTATTGTAGCATTGTAAAATAGTTCCTTCGGTTGTGTGGGCTATTACCCTTAATTTTGCAATATGCAAGTTGCTCATAATCTTTCTCCCCGAACAAGCTATTTTCTTGATAAAGAAGATAAATATGGTGCTCATAATTATCACCCATTGCCTGTAGTATTATCAAAGGGTAGTGGTGTTCATCTATGGGATGTGGACGGTAAAAGGTATTTTGATTTTTTGTCGGGTTATTCTGCCGTGAATCAAGGTCACTGTCACCCTAAGATAATTGAAGCATTTCTGCAACAAGCACAAACGCTTACACTTACCTCTCGCGCTTTTCACAACAATTTGTTGGGTGAGTTTTCGGAGTATATTACCAAGTTTTTTGGTTATGATAAGGTGCTGCCTATGAACACAGGGGCAGAAGCCGTAGAAACGGCTATAAAACTAGCCCGCAGGTGGGGATATGAAGTGAAAGGAGTGGAGCCAGGTAAGGCAAAGATTGTGGTGTGTGATCATAATTTTCATGGCAGGACAGTAAATATTATCTCCTTTAGTACAGATAAAGATTCTCGCAGAGATTTTGGTCCGTTTACTCCAGGATATGAAGTAATACCTTATAGTGACATCAGTGCATTGAGCAAAGCCTTAGCAGATAAGAATGTGGTAGGTTTTTTGGTGGAGCCAATACAAGGAGAGGCTGGAGTGGTAGTGCCTGAGGAGGGTTATCTGGCTGCTGCTGCGGCCCTGTGCAAAGAGCATAATGTGCTCTTTATGGCAGATGAGATACAGACAGGATTGGCTAGAACAGGTAAGATGCTGGCATGCGACCATGAGGGTGTGCGTGCAGATATATTGATACTGGGTAAGGCATTGTCTGGTGGAACAATGCCTGTATCGGCAGTGTTAGCAGATAATGAGATAATGCTCACTATTAAACCAGGTGAACATGGCTCTACTTATGGTGGTAATCCATTGGCATGTAGCGTAGCTATGGTGTCGCTACAGGTGTTGATAGATGAAAAAATGGCTGAAAATGCTGCTGAGCAAGGGGCGTACCTGAGAAGTGAACTGAAAGCACTTAATCATCCGTATATATCGATGGTGCGTGGTAAGGGATTATTGAATGCAATAGTAATAGACCATCCTGATAAAGAGGCGGCTTGGAAAATATGTATAGAAATGATGGGAAATGGATTGCTAGCTAAGCCAACACATGGCGATAGAATACGCTTTGCGCCACCGCTACTTATATCCAGGGCACAGATAGATGAGTGTGTAGCCATTATTAAAAATGCGCTCAATAATTTTTAGCGAATAAAGGTTTGAAGTAATTATAAATTGAAGGGCCTCCTGAAGATATATAATCAGGAGGCCCTTTTTTATCAATTTATTGATTAGAACTCGGCATTCTTTGGAGTTCTTGGGAAAGGTATAACATCGCGAATGTTGGTCATGCCAGTGACGAAAAGTACCAAACGCTCGAAACCAAGCCCAAAACCTGCATGCGGCACAGTGCCAAAACGACGCGTATCTAAATACCAATACAATTCTTCGGCTGGGATGTGCATTTCTTCCATGCGCTTCATCAACATATCCAACCTTTCTTCGCGCTGAGAGCCACCAACTATTTCGCCAATGCCTGGAGCTAAAATATCCATAGCAGCTACTGTTTTGCCGTCATCGTTCATGCGCATGTAGAATGCCTTGATGTCTTTGGGGTAGCCTGTAACAATAACTGGTTTTTTGAAGTGTTTTTCAACCAAATATCTTTCATGCTCGCTCTGTAAGTCTATTCCCCATTTTACATCATATTGGAATTTCTTCTTTTTATAAGCAGGAGATTCTAAAAGTATATTGATAGCCTCGGTATAGGTGATGCGCTCGAATCTGTTGTTCAGTACAAATTCCAGTTTTTCTATAAGGCCCATCTCACTACGTTCGTTTTGGGGCTTTTGTTTTTCTTCATCGGCAAGGCGTTGAGATAAAAACTCCAGGTCTTCGCGATTGTGCTGCATAGCATAACCTATAACGTACCTAATGAAGTCTTCTGCAAGATCCATGTTATCGTTAATGTCGTTGAAAGCAACCTCGGGTTCTATCATCCAGAACTCTGCCAAGTGGCGAGCAGTATTAGAGTTTTCTGCACGGAAGGTAGGGCCAAATGTATAGACTTCGCCAAAAGCTGTAGCAGCCAATTCGGCCTCTAGCTGACCACTAACTGTAAGATTGGTGCTGCGACCGAAGAAATCTTCGCTATAATCTATTTGTCCATCCTCTTTCCTTGGTGGGTTGTCCATAGGCAGGGTAGTGACTCTGAACATCTCACCTGCACCTTCGGCATCAGAGGCTGTGACTATTGGTGTATGTAAATAAAGGAAACCTTTATCGTTGAAATACTTGTGAATAGCATAAGCTAAAGTATGCCTGACACGAAAAACAGCACCGAAAGTATTGGTGCGAAAGCGAAGGTGTGCGATCTCTCTGAGATAGTCTAGACTAGGGCGATTTTTGAGTTGTAATGGGAATTTTTCAGGATCGCATTCGCCAAGTATAGTAACAGTGTCAGCTTTAACTTCTACTTTCTGTCCTTTGCCTTGAGAGGCTACCACGGAGCCTTCTATACTTATAGCTGCGCCATTGGTGATTTTCTTAACCAATAGTTCATCTGTATTGAGGTCGATAACTACCTGAACATTGGCCATACAAGAGCCATCATTGAGGGCAATAAACTGATTATTTCTAAAAGAGCGAACCCATCCTTTCACGGTTACGCTATATCCGGTCTCTTCTTTTGCAAGAATGTCTTTTATTTTGGTGCGCATGTTGTTTTTATTGTATGACCAATTGTTGGTCATTTTCAGAGTGCGAAATTAACTACCTATAGTTGTTTTTGCTCAAAATAATTTTTGCAGCTAGTGTGCTTTTCAAACTAATGGGTGTCAATAGTGAATATACAATGCTAATCTGCAGTCATTTTCCCGATTGTGCTAATAGTTTTCCCGTTTGTGAAAGGAGAAGAAAAAGGGGGACTATACTTTTGCATCATAATTCTTGCTCCCGCCTATGCCACGTTTAGTGGCTAATTATTTTGATTTTTTGGTTGCCTAAAGGGCCACAATTGTGTGGTTTCGGATGGTGTATTTAAGAAATACTAATTATTCGCAGTAATGCGGAAAATATGGTGTGCCACTTCTGTCTTGTTGTACAATGCTTGTATGACTGGGAGCAAGAAGGTTGTGCGAGTCTGCGTATGACAGACAGAGTGCGCCACCTGTAACGATATGAACTTAAATGGTAAATCTACATAAAATGAAAAAACAATTACTAGCAGGTGTTTTTGCTCTGGCCATACTTGATGCCCATGCACAGGTGGTAAACGATACAGTAGTAACAGGCGCATCATACGCCAATCAGGTATGGTATAGCCTTGAAAATGATAATCAGGCTACGTCTCCCAAGAATAATTGGGATTTGGGTTTTGCTGCTTCAGGTTTTGGAGCGTCTATAATTATCAATTCGCCAGTAGGTGTGCGCCTATGGAACTATCCGAATGCCGATGCCAGCGGATGGGCAACAGTGGACACAGCAGGCCTAAGCACCTGGGAGCAAAGATGGAACTCTGACACGTCTTGGGCGCTAGGTGCTATGGGGCGATATGCTGACCCAACTAATGATTTTGATATGGACTGGGGTATTTATAACATGACCACCCATGTGGTGACAGGAGACTCTATCTATATAATAAAGGGTGTAGATGGCAACTACAGAAAACTGATGATAGAAAGTTTGACCAGTGGTACTTATACATTTAAGTATGCAGACCTTGATGGATCTAACCCACATACGGGTACATTAGCAAAGTCGGCATATAGTGCTAAGAATTTCGGCTATTATTCTTTACAAACACATGCAGCACTTGATCGTGAGCCAGTAAGTACAAGTTGGGATCTTACTTTTTGTCAGTATACTGGTTTTGTGCCATCGGCATATACGGTGACTGGTGTGCTGCATAATGCTGGTGTGCAAGCGGCTAAGTGTGCAGACCTAGCAGATAAAGCGACGTTTGTGGCATATGGCTCAGCAACATACAAGCGTGAGATAAACACCATAGGGTATAACTGGAAGCGCTTCACGGGTAGTGTTTTTGCTGTGCAAGACTCTTTAGTGTACTTTGTGAAGCCTGCTAATGGAGACATATGGAAGGTGATCTTTACAGGGTTTGCAAGTGCGGATGGTAGTTTTGCATTTTCTAAAGAAAAGCTATATACGGCTGTTTCTGCTGTTGATAATACAACTCTATCAACTACAAGTTTTGCAGTGTATCCCAATCCTTCTAGAGGTGGGAATATTAATCTGATATACAGTTTTGGTAAAAAAGTAGCTAATGCATATGTGCTGGTAACTGACATGGCAGGAAGGGTAGTGATGACTGATAAAATAGCAGTAGAAAGCGGATTGCAGCAGTATGTATTGCCAAGTGGAACATTGCCAACAGGAGCCTATGTGGTGACAATAAATGGGGATGGTGTTTTAGTGAGTCAGAAACTACAGGTTGACTAATCATTCTAAAAACAACTTGCTAAATAACTAAACAACTATAATGACAAAGAATAGAATTCTATTTGGGATTGCGCTAATAATGACAGCGATGAGCACACTGTTTATGGTTTCTTGTGGCGATAATAATACTGCAAATGCTGATGGACAAGTAAAAGTGAAAAAGAACGGACGTAAAACAGGTTTGTTGTTAGTAAATCATGGATCAAGATCTGAAACATGGAGAAATGCGCTGCTAGACCTAGAGAAAAGAGTGACAGATACCATAATGGCTGATGGTGACATAAACGGCATAAAGACTGCCTTTATGGAGTATACAGAGCCCTCTATAGCTACAAGATTGAAAGAGTTTGACAAAGAAGGTTATACAGATGTGTTGATAGTACCTGTTTTCTTAACTGTATCTTCTCACTCATTTGATGACATACCAACGATAGTAGGGTTGAAAGAAGACCCCCAATCAATGGAGACGCTGAAAATAGAAAAGATAGAGCGATATACGCCAAAGGCAAAAGTACACATTGCGCCACTGCTAGATTTTACAGATGTGTTGCAGAAGAACGTTCTTCGCAGAGCAACGGCATTGTCTAAAGACCCAGAACATGAGTCGTTAGTATTGATAGCATATGGAGACCATACCTACAACAAAGAATGGACTGAACTACTACAAAAAGTAGGCGACTATGTAAGAGCACAGAATAAAATAAAGGGTTATGCCTATGGATGGTGCGGGCATGTGGCTAGCTATAGTTCCGACTCTACCACAGTGGCTATCAATAGAGGATTGAAGCAGGCTGATAGAGCACTGGTGATACCAGTATTGGTGGCACATGACGAGATGTTTCAGGTGAAGATAATAGGAGATGGGATAGCCAAAGTGCCGGGCAACAAAGAAAAAGTAAGTTATATAGCTGATGCGATATTGCCTGATACAAACATACAGAATTGGGTAGTGGATATTACTAAAACGCTGGTGAAGAAGCTAGACGAAACAACAGTGGCACAACAATAGAGATGGCTGGTAAATACACAAAACTGAGAAGGCTCAATGTAGCTACTCATAGGGATCTGGGATATTTCTTTTCAACATTGATAGTGGTGTATTGTTTATCAGGCTTGGCCCTCAATCATGTTGATGACTGGAACCCAGATTTTATTATTACCAAAAAAGAGGTGGCCATACCTAGTGTATTCAATGCCAAAGAGGTAACCAATGCTACTGTAGATGAGCTAGGTAAGCTAGTAGGTGCTTCTAGGTTTAAGGTATATGATATGCCTACCAAGAACCAGGTGAAGGTCTATTATGACAATGCCTCGTTTCATGTAAATTTTGATACCCACACTGGACTTTATGAGCAAGTGCAACGTAGGCCAATGTTTTATCACTCCAATCTGCTGCACCGTAATAGTGTGGCAGGTTGGCGGTGGTTTGCCGATGTGTTTGCGGTGATACTAATACTAATAAGTGTAACAGGATTGTTTATACTGAAAGGTAAGCATGGAATAGGTGGCAGAGGAAAGTGGCTAGTGGCTGCTGGGCTGTTGCCGCCAATAGTATTTTTTATTGTTCACGAATTGATTTGATAAGCGGATCTATGTTGCAACTATACTCCTTTTTGAATGGGTTCGACACTAAGCGTAGTGCCAAGTACAGCGGGTTAATAGGCATAGTAGTGTGCTATATGTTGCTATTAATGACCAACAACGCAATGGCACAAAACATAGTAGTAGCTGATGCTGATAGTGTACCTGTGGTGGGGCTGGATATAACGTTGTTGGGTAAAAAGATGATGGTAAGATTGCGCACAGATGAGACTGGTAAGGCTCAACTGCCAATAGATGGGTATCCGTATAAAGTGAGGTTGCTAACCAACTACTTCGAACAGCCTAACAAGACCATAAACGAACCACGTGAGCTGCTGCTATATGTGCGACGGATGGAACAGACTATAGGTGAGGTGGTGATAAGTGGACAGTATGTGGAGCAAGATGCCGATAAGGCAGTGCAACGAATAGAAGTGATAGGGCGCAAACAAATAGACGCTATGGCGGCCCAAAATCTACGAGATGTGCTTACCAATCAGATGGAGATAAGGATGGATTATGATGCAATATTTGGTACGTCTATGAGTATGCAGGGTAGTGGTAGATATGGTGCCGACCCAAAGATATTGATAGATGGTGTGCCAGTGGTGGGGAAACAAAATGGGAGTGTGGACCTGTCTCAGATAAACCTAAACAATATAGATCGAATAGAAATAATTAAGGGGCCAATGTCGGTTTCTTATGGCACGGACGCAATAGCTGGAACTGTAAATCTTATCACTAAGAAAACAGTAGCTGGTAAGAAGGATATTTCAATATCGACCTATGTTGAGCATATAGGGACGTATAACGTAAATATGGTAGGGGGGATTAATAAAGGGAAACATTCGCTGAGGGTGGATGGTATGCGTAATCTGTTTGTGGGTTGGAAGCCAGGCCTCCAACATGTATTGTTTGATTTTAGTGATCAATTAGCGGATACTAATAGAGCAATGCTGTGGAAGCCAAGGATGCAATATCAGGCCGGATTGCAATATACCTACAGGCATAGGAACTGGAAATTCAATTACAAAGCTGCCTACTTCTATGAGCTTATAACCAATAGGGGAACGCCAATGGCTCCCTATAATGAGTTTGCTATTGATAATTTATTTCATACATGGCGTATAGACAATGCATTGTTTGCAAGTGCTGAGTTGAAGCAACACATAAACTTCACTGCCTTTGTAGCATACAATGCATATAAGCGCATCAAGAAGGAGGCTGGTAATAACTTGACCAATCTGGAACTGACCTATGATCCTGCTGTGCAAGACACATCTATATATAATGAAGTAAACAGTAGAGGTGCAATAACAAGCGCGCATCCAAACAGGAAAATCAATTACGAGATAGGGTATGATGTTACTCTACAATATGCAAACAGTACACAAATAGATGGAAGGATAAGAGAGATGGGTAACTATGCTGCTTATAGCAGTATGGAATATAAACCTGTAAATGGGCTAACCATAAGACCTGGGTTGCGCTATGGCTATAACACAAATTATAAAGCACCACTAGTGCCATCTATCAACATGATGTATAGTGTAGCGAATCATTGGACATTTAGAGGTTCATATGCGCGTGGTTTCAGGCAGCCCAATTTGAAGGATTTATACTTTGACTTTGTAGATGTGAATCATAATGTGCATGGTAATCCTAACTTAAAGGCTGAGTATTCTAACAATTTTCTTGCATCGCTCAATTATATAAGCCGGATAAACAAAAGTATATATAAAGCAAGTTTGGCTGCATATTACAACTCTGTGAATGGCCTAATAACGCTAGTGACAAAGCAAGGAGGAGCGCCTAATGAATATTGGTATCAGAATGTATCTAAATATTATACAAAAGGACTTCAAGCAAACTCGGAGTTTGGATATAAGGCGCTGAAGTGTTTGGTAGGTGTAGCTTGGTTAGGTACATACAATAGTGTATCGGACAGTATGAATGTGCCCAGGTTTAGTTATTCGCCAGAGTTGAGAGGTAACTTGATGTATTCATTTGCAAACAGTGGTTTGTCGGTCAATCTGTTTTATAAATACACTGGTAAGTCTGTTTCATATACCGCATCGGATGCGGGTGCAGAGCCAGAACAGCGATTTCTGAATGCCTATCAGATGGCAGATGTGACAGTGAGTAAGCAATTTTGGGAAAAGACCGTGGTGCTGACATTTGGGTGCAAAAATCTGTTTGATGTTACAAACGTAGCCAATACTCAACTAAGTGGCGGTGCACATAGTGGTGGATCGCAAATGGCAGCTATAGGTACAGGAAGATATTTTATTGCTAAGGTTGAATTTAATTTTCATGATTAAGATATCAATGGTTCGCATACTTTTTGCGGTAGTTATATTAAGTAGCAACATGATAGTGGGCTGTATGAGCGGCGAAGTGCCTGTGCCTGCGCATGAGGTAGGCGATATGGTAACTGGGGCCGTAAATATGGATGCGACATACAAGTATCAAGTTTACTACAGTTTGGCTAGCAATAGTACAGTAACTCAGAATCTTAAAACGGATTGGGATTTGGCTTTTAGCACAGGGGCTGATGATGATGTAGTATGGCTGAATATGGCAAAGACCATGACAGCCTATGCGGTAGATGGTGAAATGTTCGACCAAGTTACATTAGCCGATACAATCAATTTTTACAAAAATAAGACATGGGATTCGCCAACTGGAAGCAAGGACAGCACAGCAATTGGTAAATGGAGCAATGAGGCAAAGGTGTACATAGTGGAAAGAGGTTTTGATGAGATGGGTAAACATTTGGGTTGGGCAAAGGTGCAACTATTAGGTGTAGATGATAAGCAATATGAGCTAGCATATGCGTTGCTTCCTAATGGCACTGAGCAAAGAGTGACCATCACTAAAGATGATAGATACAATTATGGTTTTCTTTCCTTCACAGAGGGTGTACAAGTGACAGTGGAACCTCCAAAAGAATCTTGGGATATAGTATTTACTCAATATACACATGTGTTTCAAGACGATTCTCCACCAACTCTATATATGGTGACAGGGTGTTTGCTCAATTCATTTAATACTACGGCTTATGTAGATACTATTCATGCTTTTGAACAGATAACATTTGCTAATGTAGATGCTGCATTATTGAAGCCAGATAGAAATGTGATAGGCTATGATTGGAAGGTGCTTACTGCTTCCTTTACTTATACTGTGAATACTAAGAAAACGTATATAGTGAGGGACTCGAAAGGGCTAATTTATAAAATGCGCTTTACTGGTTTCTACAACAGTGCTGGAGCAAAAGGTAATCCGCAGTGGGAGATGCAGCAGTTATAATGAGGTTTCGTATCGGGTGTATAGCCACTGAAACAATAGTAGTGAAAAAAGGATCTCTATACACGCAATAGGCCATAGACCGCCTGCTGCAAGTATAAGTAGGGAACTAAAGAAAAAGCTAGCAACAATAGCAGTATACCGTTCTAGCGTTACATTCTTGATCATAAGCATGCAACTGTAGCAAGCCAACTGGAATATGCCAAATACGTAGATGCTAATAGTAGTATTGATGCCAATCTCTTTATAGCCATTTGCCAATAGAAATAACAACTCTGGTAGCAATATGATTGCATAGCTGAAGATGAGCATGCCATAGATTTTGGTTGGGCTGAAGGGCAGATTGCGAATGAAATGTAGTTTGGTATCGATGAACCGTTGATAATAAAATGGCAATAGTGCATGCGCTGCTATTATAAACATCATGAGCACGCAAATGGCTTCTCTGCTCATTCGTTCACTATTGGCCATTATCATAGCTTGTAGTAGCAGTATAGCTACTACTTTTAGTCCTATTAATTTCCCCTTTGCATTATGTAGCGAAAAGCGGAGCATAATGGTAAACAAAGAGAAGTGCTTTGTGTTGCCCTTGCTTTTGGCTTCATAAATTTGTTTGTCGGGGTGTGAAATGGATAGTGATATGGTTTTTGCCAGTAGCCAGGTAAATATGCCAAGTATTAAAACGATGAGGCAGGCACTAGTGTAATGAGCATGAGCAAAGCTAACTATTGATGCCGTGAGCCCATACACAATAAATGGTGCTAGCATGATGCCTGCAATAGCCAGGGATAACTGTAAAAGTTGATTGTTTGTAAGCGTGCGTAATTCGAAAAGGAATCTATTGCGCGGATGTGTTATTTGTTGTTTGCTGAATTGAATACACTTTAAGGTGTATAAAGTGGTTATAAATATTGCAACAATAGCCGCTACGCTATTGTTGACTATCTCTTGCATAATAGCATAGTGCATATTAAGGCAGTCTTTGCCATTGACTATGCCAAATAACAACAAGAATACGGTAAGAAATAAACCACTATTAATGCGATAAAACTGTGTGGCAAGGGTTTTAATTAGTATTCTGCTCACAGCTTTATTATAGTTTTATTGGCTATGGTATAAGTAGTTGCTATTGGCAAAGTAGCAGGTAATGGTTGATGTGATGTGATAATGAATGAGGTGCCCGAATGGTAGGATGATAGAATGTTGTTTGATAGGACTGATACCGCTTCACTGTCAAGGGTAATAAGAGGTTCATCGAGCAAGATGAGCTCTGGCTGACCAGAAAAAGCTACTGCAAGTGATAATTTTTTGTACATGCCGCTTGAGTACGTTGCTATCTTTCTATTCTTAAAGTTGTCGATGCCAAAATCTGTAATAACAGAGCAGACTTGTTGGGAGTTGCCTTTTTTTGTTTCTTGGTAAAACTGAATGAGCTCTGAGCCCGTTAGGAAGTCAGGATATTCAGGTTCTGCAACTGCCAGGTTTACTTTGTTAATGTAGTTGTTTCTGCTGCTATGGATGGTGATGCCTGCTACTGTAATTGCTCCCTTGTAAGGTATCATGCCAGCTATACAAGATAGTAACGTGCTTTTACCTGAACCGTTTTCTCCTTTTATCCAGTATATGCCTTTAGGCAAAGACAGGTGGTCAATACCAATCACTCGTTGGTTTCCATAGCGTTTGTCTAATTGCGATATTTCGAGCATAAAGCAATTTAACGTTGTAACATCAGTTGTATTGTATGAGCAGCTTTAGTCTAATTGTTAAAGTAAATAGTGACTAGTTTGAAGAGGTGGTTTCTCCGTTTTATAAGTCTGTACCTTTTAGTTGGCGCAGTCTTATTTCTTCTTTTTGTTCACTGTTTAGTCTTTTGTTGTAGTCATATATTGCGTTCATCCATTCGCCATACATAACATTGGGCAATACAATAAATTTTTTGCCCCAGTTATAGTTTTGAAAATCGGTTTCTCTTGCTCTTTCGGCTGAGCTCCCCTTTTCAAATATTTTTGAGAAATCATTTAGGTTGTCGCCCAGTAGCATTATAACATTGTATTCGCTGGAAATTATTTGTCTTCTTGCTTCTTTGGATGAGGTAGATGACATGAATAGGCAATGAGCAGTGTCGGCATTGGGTAGATTTAAGTCTGCAAGATTTTTGATAGTAGCCTTCAATTCAGAAGTATCTCTATTGCTGATGTAGAAAATAGAAATTCCTTTGCTAGCTGCATACTTTAGAAATTCTGATGCGCCAGGAACTGCAGTTGCTTTGGCCATAGAAGACCATTTCTTCCATTCGGCATCGCTATATTCCATATTGAACTTTGCTAGTTGGGCATTACTGTAGCTATTGTCTAGTATTGTCTCGTCTATATCTGTAATAATGACAAGATTCTTTTTTTTGAGTGTTTTCTTAGGTAATGCATCTATTTGCATTTTTGCTGTGTTGAATGCCTGATAACAAAGTGCTCTATACTCAGCCGCCTGTTGGTGGAAAAGGATGTTATATGTTTTGGCTTGCTCATCAGATTTGCTTGATTGAGCATTGGTAAGCAAACAGGTGAATATCAATAAAGTAGTTGCTATTGTTGTTATTATTCTTGCCATAGGAGTGCTGTGTTGATGGGCGAAAATTACTGTATTTATACTAATTGACTGTTACCAAATGTGGGTTATTGAATGGTGGTGTCTATTTTTTGTTGGCAGTACTTGTAATAGTTACAAAGGCTATTCTTATTATGTAGCTTTGTGTTTGTAAATACTTATAATATGCATTATGCGCTAGTAACTGGGGGGTCGCAAGGATTGGGAATTGCAATATGCGAACGACTATTATCAGAAGGATTTAATGTGGCACTATGTGCCAGAAATATAGATAAACTTCGCGCTGCTGCTACTGAATGGAAGCGCAAATATCCCAAGGCTGAAGTGCTAGCTATAGTGGCTGATTTGGCAAATGTGGATGGAGCGGATATAGTATCGGATGTGGTGCTAGAGCGGTTCCCTCACTTAGATATTTTGGTCAATAACACGGGGAGCTATGAGCCCGGTATGATAATAGATGAAGCTGATGGTACGCTGGAGCGAATGCTACAAGTCAATTTGATGAGTGCATACAGGCTTACACGAAAGTTGGTACCAGCCATGATAGCTCGTCGTAAGGGGCATATAGTGAACATGTGTTCTGTAGCTAGCCTGAAGGCTTATCCTAATGGTGGTTCTTATAGTATTTCAAAGTACGCGCTATTGGGTTTTTCAGATAATCTAAGAGAGGAACTTCGTCCACATGGAGTAAAGGTAACCTCTCTATGTCCTGGTGCTACCTGGTCTCCATCGTGGGAGGGTAGTGGTGTAGCGCCTGAACGCATAATGCAAGCGCAAGATGTGGCAGAAATGGTATGGGCATCTCATAAGTTATCTGGTCAGGCGGTAGCAGAAACTATCATAATGCGTCCATTGCTTGGTGACTTATAACTGCAGTATATATGTCAACCAAACAAGTGACAGACATGATGGGTAATAGGCTAGAGCTGAATGAAAAGCCTAGTAGAATAATATCTGTAGTGCCATCGCAAACGGAGCTGCTATACCATCTTGGCCTAGACGAGGAGGTGATAGGAATCACTAAGTTTTGTATTCATCCTGCATCCTGGTTCAGAACCAAGATGCGAATAGGCGGTACTAAAAAGTTGCATATAGATAAGATTTTGTCTTTGAACCCTGACCTTATTATAGCCAATAAGGAAGAGAATACTAAAGATGAAATACTAGCACTAGCTAAACACGTGCCAGTTTGGGTAAGTGATATACAAACACTAGACGATGCGCTACTAATGATAAAACAAGTGGGTGCATTGGTAGGTAAACAGGATAAAGCTGAAAATATAGCTGCTACTGTAAATAATGGATTTGCAGAGTTGGTAGCTAAAACAAAAGATACAAGGAAGGTAGCTTACTTTATATGGAAGAACCCTTGGATGAGTGTGGGTGGAGATACCTTTATCAGTGATATAATAACACGAATGGGGTGGCAAAATGTTGCAGCATCATTGCCTAGGTATCCGGAGCTAACTCCACATGAAGCTATAGCGATGGGAGCAGATACTATATTGTTATCTTCTGAGCCATATCCGTTTGGCGAGAAACATATAGCTGAAATAAAACAGAACAACCCAAATGTAGCTGTATGGACGGTGGATGGTGAAATGTTTAGCTGGTATGGCAGCAGGTTAATAGAGGCTACTAATTATTTGCATGCATTAAGGCAGAAATAAAGAAGCCACCTTAAATGATGGTGGCTTCTCTATTGGTGTTTTTTTATAGACTAATAATAGTTTTTCATCATTATGAGTGTGTAGATGAGACCTGGTATATAAGCTAAAATATAGAGCGCCAGGCTTATTACCCAATC
>CALRKH020000079.1:0-16437 GCA_943367855.1 Asaia bogorensis
CAGTACACACATCCGCTATATCTGGCGGAGCCGAGGTGTGAGTCGCCAAGTTTTATAGGGTTGAAGTCGGAGATAAGTGACTTTATAGAAAATATGAAGACCACTAATGAGCTAGACTATGCATCGGTATATGTGAAGAACCTGAACACTAATGAGTGGATGGATGTGAATCCGACCAGTACGTATCATCCGGGTTCGCTGTTTAAGGTGCTTACAATGATAACGCTGCTGCGGATGGCGGAGACCAATGTTGGCATAATGGACAAGTTGGTGTCTTATGATAAGGAGAATAACCCGCCTACACAGACGTTTAACTCGAAGGTGATACAGCCAGGGCGGGCATACAAAATAAAAGACCTCATCTATTATATGGTGGTGTACTCAGATAATCATGCTACTATGCTGCTGCATGACTATATGGATGTAGACCTGTTTCAGAAGGTTTTTACAGACCTGGGTTTGCAGAAACCTAATGTGTATGATAATAAGTACACACTGAGCGTGAAGGAATATTCGAGATTTATCAGTGTGCTATATGATGGAGGGTATTTGACGACTCCAGCATCGGAGTTTGCAGTATCTATGCTGTGTGAGAGTGACTTTAATATGGGCATTACCAAAAATATTCCGCCTACGGTGAAGGTGGCGCATAAGTTTGGAGAGGCAGGTAAGCCGGGAGATAGAGAGCTGCATGAGAGTGCGATAGTGTATCTGAACAACAAGCCTTACCTGGTGACGATAATGACGAAGGGTAGGGAGTCGGTGAAGCTGGCGGATGTGATGGCGCACATATCTAAGATGGTATATGACTACATGGCCGCACAGGCAGTGTAAGTAGCTGCTAGTGGGACATTCGGATAAATTCGAAGTCTTCGGAGTGTTGCTTGCCCATGACGGTGCCTGAAATGGAGGCTATAATAGTATCGTCGGAGAGGCGAGCGTAAGTGATTTTTTGTGGGAAGTCGTGATCGGGGTTTTCGAAGACAAAGATGTCGTTGTGCGCGATGGTCATTTTGAAGGGTATTGCTTTGCCCTTGTTTTGAGATTTTACTGTTGGGGTGTAATAGACCTCGTTTCCGTTTGGAGCTATAGTAATGGTTTCGTCGATAGTGGTTTTCTCGGGTGTGATGAAGCCGCTTTTGCCAGAAAGTGTGCCGTCGCTGTTTTTGGCCCAGGTTTCGTAGATGACACCGTTTGGTGTGGTTTGGTGCCAGATGCCAACGAGCCAGTATAGTGGGGCGAGCTGGCTACTAGCCTTGGGCTGGGTGTTAGTAGTGTTTTGGTTAGCGTCATCGGGGGCATCGGTGCATGCGGATAAAGCCGCAATGGTGATGCAGGTGGCAGCTAAGATGAAGTAGGTGTATCGGCTTATTTTTTTCATATCGTTAACTACAAAAGTACGGAAAACAGGGGCTATAGCAGTGCTATATTGTTAACTTGCGTGAATGAATTGGTTATCAGCGAGTTGTGTAGCTGTGTTGCTTTGTGTGAGTAGTTTAGTAAGCGCATCGGCAAAAGAATTGCGGCCGGGTTTTGATGCTGCGGAGTATCTGGAAGTGCTGCAACGGTGTGCAGGGCAGGGCAACAGGATAGTGTATGCTAAGGTGGCACCAGTGCCTAGCTTTAAGAAGGTGTACTCATCGGGCGAGGTGGGGCTGCACAATAAGTGGGAGCTGTGGCTGAGCAAAGACAGTAGTACAATAGCCATCAACCTAAGGGGCACAGTGCCTAATATGGATAATGGGCTGGAAAATGTGTATGCGGGTATGGTGCCAGCGGAGGGTGTGTGCCAGCTATCGGATATGGTGCGTGTGCCTTATAAGTTTGCAGCCGATAAGCGTGCGGCTGTGCATGCAGGGTGGACCTATGGTGTGTGTAGCCTGATACCAGATATAGAGCAGAAAGTGATAGCCTATTGTGCGATAGGCGTGCGTAATATAATAGTAGAGGGTCATAGCCAGGGAGGCGCAATGGCATTTCTGCTATCGTCTTATCTGCACTACAGGATAAAAGATGGACATTTGCCAGCTGATATAGTGATGAAGACCTATTGCAGTGCTGCACCCAAGCCGGGTAATCAGTATTATGCACATGACTATAATTATATGCATCCTGGTGGCTGGTCTCTAACAGTGGTGTCGTCTCTGGACTGGGTGGCGGAGGTGCCTTTTACGGCACAGCGTTTTAGTGACATTAATGAGGTGAGCCCATTTAATGGGAAATATGATGTGCTGAAGAAGGTGAAATGGCCAGTACGTGCATATGTGAAGCATGTGTATAGGCGTATGAATAGGCCGATGCGGAAGTCGCAAAAGCGAATGGAGCGGTATCTGGGTCATAAGGCGTTTAAGTTTGTGCGGCGTTTTGCGCCGGAGGCAGGCAAGCCAGACTTTGTGGCTAGCGCCAACTATGTGCCTGCGGGCATGCCCGTGGTGCTAATGCCAGATGATAGCTATTATAAGCAGTTTGCCCAGGTGAAGTACAATATATTCATGCACCATTTTTATGAGCAGTATTACTACCTGGTGCGGAAGCAGTATATGGGTAAGGGTGTGACACCGAATGAGTAGTGTAATTGGTTGATAATGAGGTAGTTGTGTCGGTTTTTAGGGGAGAAGTAGTTACTTTTGGGAGTGAGGGGAGTGGAAAATAGAAGTTGGTTGGGTATAGTAAAATAGTCTTCATGTTTCGGAGGTTGAGGTATGTTATATTGGTTTCGGTGCTGCTCTTGTATGGGGTGGTATGGGGTGTATATACCTGGGTGGAGCATAGCACTGATGCGCAACTGTATGCCGACATAGCTAAGATACCTAAGAACAAAGTGGGATTACTGCTGGGCACAGCTAAGTATAATGATAGGGGGCGCAACATAGTGAATCTGTATTATCAGCACCGCATAGAGGCGGCGGTGGCACTGTATATGGCAGGTAAAATAGACTATATAATAGTGAGCGGCGACAATGGGACGATGTACTACAACGAGCCGCTGCTGATGAAGAATGACCTAATGGCAAGAGGTGTGCCAGAAGGAAGGATAGTGATGGATAATGCTGGTTTCAGGACGCTGGATAGTATATTGAGGTGTAAGTTGATATTTGGGCAACAGACGTTTACTATCATCTCTCAGAAGTTTCATAATGAGCGGGCGGTGTATATAGCTAATAGCAAACAACTGGACGTGGTAGCGTTTAACGCTGAGGATGGAGATATGTTTTGGGCGGCAGCTGTGCGGGAGCGACTGGCGCGGGTGAAGATGCTGCTGGACCTGCTGGTGAACAAGCAGGCCAAGTATTATGGCGCCCAAATAGAAATAAAGTAGCAGATAGCGATTGCTGCTACCAAATAGCTTAGTTTTGAGGTCTGTTTAAAATAAATATATACATGAACAAATCGTTCATTGCTATTGTATTAGCAAGTGTGTGCCTAGCTGCCTGTGGCGATGGCCAAAAGGGAGCTGAAACAACCAAACCTGATGTGCTGCGTGCGCATATGGATACAACCATAGACCCAGGGACGGACTTCTTTGAGTATGCTAATGGTGGGTGGCTGAAGAATAACCCAATACCTGCTGATGAGGTGTCTTATGGTATAGGGCACCTGGTAGATAAAGAGCTACGTGTGCGCCTGTTTGAGATAAACGATAATGCGGTGAAGCAGCAGGCGAAGACGGGTACTGGGCAGCTGATCGGCGACTTTTGGTATAGTGCAATGGACACTGTGACAATAGAGAGAGAGGGGCTGAATGCAATAGCGCCTGAGCTATCGGCTATAGCTGGGCTGACCACAGTAGATGCTGTGATGCAGCAGGCTATGAAACTGCACCGAATAGGCGTGGATGTGTTTTTTGCGGAAGGTGTGGGACAAGATGCCAAGAACAGTGATGTGCAGGCGTTTCACCTGATGCAGGGAGGGCTGGGCTTGCCTAACAGGGATTATTACTTCAATACCAATCCTCGTACTACAAAGATATTGGCTGAGTATCCGTCGTTTCTGGCTACTATGTTCCGCTTGATGGGCGCTGATAGTGTGCTGGCAGCAAAGAAGGCAGCTGGAGTGGTGCAGTTTGAGACGAAGCTGGCAAAAGCATCGCGCAAGCTAGAAGACCTGAGAGATCCGTATAAGAACTATAATAAGTATGCCATAACAGGCCTGAAAGCAATAGCCCCCAAAACTGAGTGGGCCAAGTATCTGGGTATATTAGGTGTGCATAGTGTGGATAGTGTTATAGTGGGTCAGCCAGAGTTTTTTACTGCGCTGGACAATGCTATGAACAGCACAGGTGTGGATGTGCTACGAGACTATATGGCAGTGCATATGGTAATTAACTATGCGCAGTATTTGAGTAAACCGTTTGTGACAGCGGACTTTAACTTTTACTCAAAGGGTATACGTGGTGCACAAGAAATGCAGGATAAACGCCGCCGTGCACTGGATGAGGAGCAAGGATTGATAGGAGAGGCACTTGGTCAGCTATTTGTGAAAGAGTATTTTGATGCCAAAACCAAGGCACGCTATGAGCAGATAGTGGAAAATGTGCGAGTGGCCTTCAAAGCACGCATAGAGCGCCTAGACTGGATGACAGACAGCACTAAACAAAAAGCCATAAACAAGCTGATGGTGCTGCGTAAAAAGGTGGGTTACCCTGATAAGTGGCGCGACTATAGCACGCTGAAGGTAGATAGGGGTGTATATGCCCGCAATATAATGCGTGCATCGGAGTGGCGCACACAATACTCGCTAAATAAGCTAGGCAAGCCTGTGGACAGAGATGAGTGGGATATGACTCCACAAACTTATAATGCTTACTATAATGGCTCTAACAATGAGATAGTGTTGCCAGCAGCTATGATGATGGTGCCTGGCTACAAAGACGAAGAGCTGGATGATGCAGTGGTGTATGGCTACATGGCGGCATCGACAGTAGGGCACGAGATAACACATGGTTTTGATGACGAAGGCCGTCAATATGATGAAAAGGGCAATCTGCGTAGCTGGTGGAGTGATGCTGATACAGCACAGTTCATAAAGAGGGCGAATGTGCTAGTGGAGCAGTTTAACAAGATGGTGCCAGTGGATACCATACACATTAACGGTAAGGCGACACTAGGTGAGAACCTGGCAGACCTGGGCGGTATATTGATAGGTCTGGATGCCTTTAAACTGACAGAAGCCTATAAAAAAGGAGAAAAGATAGCTGGATTGACTCAGCTGCAACGATTCTTTCTGGGCTACTCGCTAGGGTGGATGATGGCGCTGCGCCCAGAAGTGGTAGCTGACCATCTGCTGACAGATGTGCACTCGCCCGCCAAGTATAGAGTGAATGGTCCGTTTCCGAATGTGCCAGAGTTTTATGAGGCATTCAACGTGAAGCAAGGAGCTAAACTATACCTGCCTGACAGCGCACGCGTGAAACTGTGGTAGATAAGGACAAAGTAATGGAAGGTAAGGTATATAGGTCTACCGGTAGCTGGTATGTGCTGAAGACAACAGCAGGTGAAGTATGGAATGCACGAATAAAGGGTAAGCTGAAAATAGATGAAGAGATATCGTCTACCAACCCTGTGGCGGTGGGCGATACTGTGGTGTTTGAAGTAGAGGACGACGCACTGCATCAAGGAATCATATCTGGGGTTTTGCCCCGGCATAACTATATGGTGCGGGTATCGCCACACAACCCTACACAGAAGCATATAATAGCGGCTAACATAGATATGGCCCTAGTGGTGGCCTCTATAGCTGAGCCACGCACATCGACTGGTTTTATAGATAGGTTTCTGGTAACTGCTGAGGCCTACCATATACCAGCCGCAGTGGTGATAAACAAGGTGGATATACTGAAGCCTAAACATAAGGACCTACTGGCTGAATGGGTGGATATGTACACATCTATAGGGTATCCGGTGTATCCGGTGGTGGCAACAGACAATGCCACACTTGCAGCACTACGTGCTGCAACAGCTGGTAAGATAGTGCTGATCAGTGGTCACTCTGGAGTGGGTAAAAGTACGCTTATCAATCAACTGATACCGGGAGCGGGACTACGCACGAATGCGGTGTCGGGCTGGAGTGGTAAGGGGCAGCATACTACTACATTTGCAGAGATGTTTGACAGCCCTGATGGTAGCAGCATAATAGATACGCCGGGTGTAAAAGAGTTTGGACTGATAGATTTTGACAGAGAAGAGCTGTCGCAATATTTTCCGGAGATGCGTGCAGTATTGCATGATTGCAGATTCAATAACTGCCTGCACATGAATGAGCCCGACTGTGCAGTGAAGCAAGCAGTGTCGGCAGGGAGCATAACTACGGACAGATATGCCAACTATCTGGCGATAATGGATAGTATAAAGAAAGAATGGTAGCAGTGATGAGATAAGCTTAACAAGTGCTGCTGGTCAATAAGTCCTAACTTTAGGACACAAACAATGAGTATGCCTAAAAAGAAAAAGAGTCCGGAAGCTGGTAAGCGATTGTTTACCGGCAGGCTGGAGATGACTAAAGGCGGGATGGGTTTTGTGATAGTGGAAGGCTTACAAAAGGACATTCTGATAAAGAGAGATAAACTAGACACTGCACTAGATGGAGATGAGGTGCGCTTAGAAGTGCGTGGCTACTACGACAACAATAAGCGAATGGAGGGAGAGGTGACAGCAGTGCTGCGCCGACGCCAAACAGAGTTTAGCGGGGTGGTAGAGGTGCATCCGCATTTTGCCTTTTTGCTGCCAGATAGTAGTAAGATGCCAGTGGATATATACATACCACTACATCTACTAAATGGTGCTGTAACTGGCGATAAAGCCATAGCACGGATAGTGGACTGGAGTGGTAAGAATAAGAACCCTGTAGGTGAAATAGTGAGCGTGCTTACTAATGAATCTCAGAATGAGCTGGCTATGCAGGGGCTGCTGATAGAGAATGGTTTTCCACTGTCGTTTCCGGATGATGTGCTGGAAGAAGCCGCCAGATATAATGAGCATATAGATAGTGCAGAGGTGAGTAAGCGCAGAGATATGCGCAGCACTTTTACGATAACGATAGACCCAGCCGATGCTAAAGACTTTGATGATGCCATATCGTATAAAGAGCTAGGTGGTGGCCTGTATGAGGTGGGTGTGCATATAGCAGATGTGAGCCACTATGTGCAGGCAGGGTCGGCACTGGACAAAGAGGCTTATAGGCGTGCTACTAGTGTGTATCTGCCTGATAGGGTGCTGCCGATGCTGCCAGAGCGATTGTCGAACGAGCTGTGCTCGCTGAGGCCTAATGAGGATAAGTATACTTTCTCGGCCGTGTTTGTGATGGATAAGACTGGCAAGGTGACAGATACCTGGCTAGGGCGCACGCTAACACACTCTAATAGAAGATATGCCTATGAAGAGGTGCAGGCGGTGATAGAAGGTGGCGATGATGAGCACCGTGCTGTACTGCTGCAACTGAATGAGATAGCCCGATCGCTAAGGGCTGCTCGTTTTGCCAAGGGTGCTATCAACTTCTCCTCGCAGGAGGTTCGCTTCAAGCTGGATGAACATGGTAAGCCAATAGGCATCATGATAAAAGAAAGTAAGGAGGCCCACCAACTAATAGAAGAACTGATGCTACTGGCTAACCGCACTGTGGCAACCTATGTGAGTGGGATAACTATAAAAGACAAACCTATACCGTTTGCCTACAGGGTGCATGATGTGCCTGATGAAGATAAGCTGGCCATGTTTGCTGTGTTTGCAGCACAGTATGGTATAACATTCAATCTATCTAGCGGGCAAGCTATAGCCGCCTCCTTCAACAAAATGCTGGAGACTGTGACTGGGAAACCTGAGCAGCATGTGCTGGAACAGCTAGGTGTGCGCACTATGGCTAAGGCTGTATATACTACTGAGAATATAGGTCACTATGGTTTGGGGTTCGATTATTACTGCCACTTCACCTCGCCCATACGCCGATATCCGGATGTGCTGGTGCACCGGGTGCTACAGGAGTGCCTGGATAAGGATATACACCCAGTGAAGAATATGGAGTCGCTATGCCGACACTGCTCGGACCAAGAGCGCAGGGCTATGGAAGCGGAACGCGCTGCTAATAAATATAAGCAGGTAGAGTACATGCAAGACTTCATAGGCGATGAATTTGAAGCTGTGATAAGTGGAGTAGCTACATTTGGATTCTGGGCTGAGACTGTGGCACACAAGTGTGAGGGGCTGGTATCAATAACAGACCTATCGGAGATAGACGAGTTTCAGTATATAGAAGATCAGTATTCGCTAGTGGGCAGGCATACGGGTATGCGATTTGGCATGGGTGATACGGTGAAGGTGCGCGTAGTATCTACCAACCTTATGCGGAGGCAGATAGACTACTCGCTAGCGGAGGCACCACGCAGTCGCAAACGTAGTATAGGACCGAGGTCTATGCCACAAGGCAGAACCAACAAGGCACAAGCCAAACAAAAACAAAAAAACAGTAAGAATAAAAGAAAGAGATAGTACATGCAATCGTTTAATGACCTGTTGTTAAGATTTGAAGAGCGGATAACTAATACACTCCCCCTGCCAGCACAGCCTGCTGGACTATATGAGCCTTGCCGCTACTTTCTGGCACTGGGTGGCAAGCGTGTGCGGCCCATACTGAGCCTGATGGCCTGCGAGCTGTTTGACGAAATTACAGAAGATGCCTGGCATGTGGCAGCAGCGGTGGAGTTGTTTCACAACTTTACGCTGGTGCACGATGATATAATGGACAAAGCACCGCTGCGCCGTGGTAAGGAAACGCTACACACCAAATATGGACTAACGGCAGGTATATTGTGTGGCGATGTGCTGTGCATCTATGCCTATGAGCGGCTGACCAATGTGGGTAGTGCCCTGCCACAGATACTAAGACTGTTTAACAAAACAGCCATAGAGGTGTGTGAAGGTCAGCAAATGGATATGGACTTTGAGCTGAGAGATGATGTGGGTATAGATGAATACATAACAATGATAACCCTAAAAACATCGGTGCTATTGGCAGCCAGCCTGAAGATGGGGGCACTAGCGGGTGGTGCTATGGGCGATAATGCAAGGAAGCTATATGAGTTTGGCAAGAATATGGGTATAGCCTTTCAATTACAAGATGATTATCTGGATGCTTTTGGCGATGTGGCTAGTGTGGGCAAGCAAAGTGGAGGTGACATAATAGCAAATAAAAAGACCTATCTACTGCTAAAGGCGCAAGAAAATGCAACACCTGAACAACAACAACGTATAGCAGCACTACTGGGCAGTGATGCCAACGACAAAGTGGCGAATATGCTGCAACTATATAAAGAAACTGGAGCCGATGTGGCTTGCCGAGATGCAGTAGCAGCCTACTCGGCGTTAGCATTTGCCAGCCTGGAGGATGTGGCTGTGCCACAGGCTCGCAAGGCGCCACTAACACAGTTGGCCCACTATCTGCTGGATAGAGACAGATAGTGGTGCTTGTTTTAGTTTAATGTTTTGGCTTGTTGCGGGCACGCTCTGCCTCTATGAGTGGCAGGGCTTTGTTGAAGTTGAAGAGTATGTTGTCTAGTTTGGCAATAATCTCTTCTTTGCCTGTTTTGCTGCGCGACAGAATATCAATTCTTGTGAGGTCATCGAACATACTACGCACTTTGATAACACTAGCACTCGATTTGAGCCCGTGTGCTTGTTTGTGAATCGTGTCGTAGTCGTCGGTTTCGCGAATGGTTTTTTCCAGTTTTTTTAATCCGGGAGGGAATGTTTCCAGATAGATAGAGAGCACTTCAAAAACATAAGTTTCATCTCCAGCCGAAACGTCGAATAAATAGCTTAGGTCTAATAATGGCAAACTAACAGAAGTCATTGTAGGTCTAGTGTTCAATGTTATTTGTTAAGCCTAGTTTAGTCAATATAGTCTCCAGACCTTCAATATCTATTGGTTTGGCGATACTTCCGTTCATGCCTGCGTTTCTATATTCCTGATGGTCGTTTCTTAGATCGCTGGCAGTGAGTGCTAGTATGGGAATGTTGTTATTTTTTACGGTGCGTATGTATTTAGTAGTTTCTAGTCCGTCCATAACTGGCATATGTATATCCATCAGCACCAGATCGAAGTGCTGAGCATCTAATGCCTCTATTACCTCTCTGCCGTTGGCCACTGTAGTCACTTCAGCATTTCTCTTTTGGAGGATAATGCTAGCGATTTTCAGATTGAGCGGGTTATCATCTGCAACTAATATTTTACATCCGGTAAGCACAGCATTGTATTTTAATAATTCTTAAATTGGTATCGTCGAAAACATACCATAAACGAATGTAGGGTATAAAGATAACAATGAATTACTTCAATTTGCTGTTTTTTCGGCTGTAGCCGAAGTAAATTAACAAACCTAATGCTAGCCAGCCACCGAGGCGCATCCAGTTTGTCCAGCCGAGGCCAGCTATCATAGCCAGGCATACTACTATGCCTAGTGTAGCTACCAAACCTACAGCCGGTACCTTGAACTGGCGCGGAATTTCTGGGTCTGTTTTGCGTAGAATCCAAACGCCTGCACAAACAAGTATAAAGGCAAATAAGGTGCCAATACTAGTCATATCGCCCACAATATCGCCTGGCACGAAGGCTGCAAATGCCCCTACGAGTACAAAAAATATCCAGTTGGATTTGTAGGGAGTGTGGTGCTTGGGGTGGAGGGCTGAGAACACAGGAGGTACCAAGCCGTCCTTGCTCATAGAGTAGAACACACGTGACTGACCCATGAGCATTACCAAAATAACAGAGGAGAAGCCAAATAATATAGCTACTGTAACCATATTGCCCAACCAATCGAAACCTGGCATGTAGGTTTTGATAGCGTAAGCTACAGAGGCTTCCTTACCTTGAGTGCGAAAATCCTCGACATTGGCCACGCCGGTGAGAACGTGTGCAAAAAGTATGTAGAGTATAGTGCAGACAACCAGAGAACCTAATATGCCAATAGGCATATCTCTTTTAGGGTTTTTAGCTTCTTGAGCGGCAGTAGAAACGGCATCGAATCCAATGAATGCAAAGAATACTACACCTGCTGCACCTAATATGCCCCATATGCCTCCGTAATTGTGACTAATGCCCTGTGCGTCAACGAATTTAGTAGCTGCGGGAATGTATTCCTGGTGATTGACAGGATTGATATAGCCCCAGCCCAGAACAATGAACAGAATAACGATAGCTACTTTCGATATAACTATGATACCATTTACAAATGCGGACTCTTTGGTGCCCCTAATGAGCAGCATGGTGAGCATGAGTATAATAAACAGTGCAGGCACATTCATGATGCCGTGCATGCCAGCCTCGGCAGCAAAAGAGCCAGTGCCATCGCAGACCTCAAAGGGGGAGTGGGTCCACCGATAGGGGATGTGCATGCCGAAAATCTCTAATAGTTTATTCAGGTATTCGCTCCAAGCTATACCAACTGTGGCGGCACCAACGGCATACTCCAGCACGAGGTCCCAGCCTATAATCCAGGCTACGAGCTCGCCCATGGTGGCATAAGAGTAGGTGTAGGCACTACCGGCTATAGGAATCATAGATGCGAACTCGGCATAACAGAGGCCTGCGAAAGCGCAACCTATGGCAGCCACTATGAAACCAATGGTTACAGAAGGGCCAGCATTGTTGGCCGCAGCAGCAGCTGTGCGCACAAAAAGACCTGCACCTATAATGGCACCTATCCCAAGTGCCACCAAGTTGCCAGCGCCGAGTGTACGTTTCAAACTTTTTTCGCCGTCATTAGAATCGCCAATGAGTTGTGCGATAGGCTTTTTAGTAAATAAACCCATATGATAGTTTTGCTAAAAGGCTAAGATAGGCAATTAGCTGATTAAACCATTGGAATAATGAAGACTAACAACAGAATAGGTGAAACTAGCGCACGATGAGCAACATAATTGGCTATTGTATCATTCTGTATACTGGGTTGTTACCATAGTCGTATGGTATGTGCGCCAGCGAGGGTATTTTGTTGGTAATTATCAGATTAGCTTTTTTGCCAGGGCGTATGGTGCCATGGCTAGCCTCTAGCTCCAGAGCTGCGGCGCCATTGATGGTAACTGCGTTAATAGCCTCTTCGGGAGTCATTTTGAGTTGGGTGCAGGCTATAGACAACAGCAGGGGTACATTGCCGCTGGGGCAAGAGCCGGGGTTGTAGTCTGTAGCCAAGCAAACCGGGAGACCAGCATCTATCAACTTGCGAGCAGGCTGATATTGAATACCTAGAAAGAAGGCAGCGCCGGGTAGTAGGGTAGGGATGGTGTTGCTGCCCTTTAGTGTTTCTATTTCGGCATCGCCCACGCACTCCAGATGGTCTACGCTTATGGCATTGTGTTTTACGCCCATTTGCACACCGCCAGAGTAGTGCAGTTGATTAGCATGTATTTTTGGTTTTAAACCATATTTCCAGCCAGCCTCTAGCAGGCGGTCTGTTTCTTGTAGCCCGAAGAAACCTTGCTCACAAAATACATCCATATAATCGGCTAGTCCCTCACCAGCTACACGAGGCAGCATCTCATTGATAATTAGGTCTATGTATCCAGCTTTGTTGTCTCTGTAGGCTATAGGGTAGGCATGTGCAGCCAAAAAAGATGCTTTGATGGCTATGGGTGCATTTTCTTTCATTTTCCGAATTACTCTTAGCATTTTAAGTTCAGCATCGGTAGTGAGGCCATATCCGCTTTTTATTTCTATTGCGCCAGTGCCCTGAGCCATTACTCTGTGCAGCCGCTCCATACTCTGCTCGTAGAGCAGGGTTTCGTCCATAGCTTGCAATTTGCTTGCCGAATTGAGTATTCCACCCCCTTTTCTAGCAATTTCTTCGTAACTGACACCTTTTATACGGTCTACAAACTCTCCATCGCGCGGGGCAGCAAACACTATATGTGTATGACTATCTACCCATGCAGGAAGCACCATGCGACCTGAGCCATCTATAGTTTCATCGGCAGTGGTTTCGGGCAGGGTATCCATGGTGCCAAAGGCTGATATGATACCATTGTCGATAGTTAGCCAAGCGTTAGCGATGGTGTTGATGTGTGCCATGTCGGCACCTGCTACTCTGCTTATGGGTGATGTGTGTGCAGCCTCTGCCAGATGCAGGCCGCTTATATTAGTAATGAGTATGCGCATGTTGGTGTGTTTTGCTGCCCGTAGGTGTTACTTATTGTATGCACCATTGTAGAAGGCTTCGTAGTCGGCAATTGCCTTGTCGGCAAAAAGTTTTTTGTAGTTATTGGCTGAAATAACCATCACTTTCAGCTCATCGGCTTTGTAGCCAGCGGCAGTAAGTGCCGAGTTGATATTGGCTGTGTAGCTGAGTGCTTCTTTAGCATTGCTAAGTCCTTTCACCAACATTACTCCTTCGGTCATTTTGTAGAGGTCTATAATGACTTGAAGTCCTTTCTCAGCAAACTTAGTATTGCTGTATGACTTAAGCGCGTTTTTGAGCGGGCCTGTACGTGAGTCTAGCCCACTGAGTGTGATCACAACATAATGAGCACTGTCTGGCTGATAAGCATAGAATTTTGGTGCAGGCGGAGGCGGAGGAGTGGTAGGCAGATCGGGTTTGGTTGGTACTGCTGCGGCTGTAGTGGGTGCAGCAGCCGGTGGGGTAGATGCAGCAATAGCAGCAGCAGATCTTGGGCCTTCCTTATACCAAGTAGGTTTGCCACCACCTTTGCGCATATCGGCTACAAATGCCTTCACCGCTTTTGCCCAGTCGGTGAGCGAGTCGGTAGGGTTGTCTTTGATAAATTTATTGATGATAGTATCAGCTTTGTCATAGTCGCCAGCACCACCATAAGCCATAGCTTCCACCATTTCGAAACGTTTCTTGTAAACTGGGTGCGTGAAACGTCTTTTGCCTTCCTCAGCCTTTAGGCGAGCTTCGGTGTACTGGTGGTTCATGAGTTGTGCATAGGTTTCGTCAAAGAAGATAGCTACTTCTTTAGTTGACTCTTTGCTGCCCGATTCGCTCTTGGCAGGTTTTAGCATATTGACGTACTGCGACCTTGGGAATTTGTTTAGTATTTCATTGGCATATTCCTGTGCCTTATCCAACTTGCCTTGCTTGATAGCTATGCGATAGCGTAGGTACAGTTCTTCTTCTTTCTGGCTATGAGCAGGGTAGCGTTTGCACAGGGTATCTAGCGCTTGTATGGCTTGGCCATAGTCTTGCAACTGGTCGGTATAAGCCTTGGCTAATAGCACATATGACTTCTGAATGATTTTTTCTGCCAGTTCTTTTTGGGCTGGCGTATTAGGTATTTTAGCTAAGAGTCTTTCTTCGCTTGGTATGCCGTTTTTGCTTTCTGCACCAGCTATGCCATCATCGCCAACTTGTTCATCTTCGTCGGTGTCGTTAGTATTATCTGTTGTTTTTGCTTTGTTGTTATTGGCCATAGCCTCGCTGGCACTAGCGCGACGCCAGTTGTCGGTGAGTGGTCTTGTGCCCCATTTGCGTTTGAAGTCGGCACTGCCTTGGTCTATAAGGCTAGGATTGGAGAAATACCAAGAGCCACCATCAGGTTTGGAAGGGTCGCTGCTTGGCTCGACAGTAGGTAGAGCGGCAGCAAGCTTGTTTTCGGCAGCAAATACGCTATCGGCTCTTTTCTTTTCCAGGTCCTTAATGTATCTGCGCGCAACAGATTGCTGCTCTTTTTTAGGAAGCCTGGCAAGCGCCAGTAGACTGTCTTGGGTATGAATGGTGGTAAGCGGGCCTGACACCTCGCTAAGGCCAGTGCTGCGCGATAAGGCAGCTGCAATATTTTTATCCTTGCTACCAGCAGTGCCTGCATAGAAAGCAGCACTATCGTAGGCTGATTTGGCACTTGTATATTTGGCATCGGCATAATATACATGGCCAAGGGCCGCAAATGACAAAGCTTTTTGTTTTTTAGTAGCCTTAGGAGTTGTGGTGCTTTTGGTAAGGTAGTCTGCAGCGGCTTCGTTGTTTTTGTTGCTTGCCTCTAGCTTACCCAGTACATAGTAAACCTGATCGTACTGGTTGGCATATTTGCCGTCTTTCAGCATTCTTTTGAGCTGGGTGGTAGCCTCGGCAATACTGGAGCCGGCCATCAGTTTATTGTATGCTATGTACTTGCGTGCATAGAAGTCCATCTCTATTTTAGGGTAGTGGCTGAGCACCTCTTCGAAACTAGCAGCGGCTTCATTGTACTTGCCAGCGTTTTGCTGTAGTTGCCCATTGAGAAAGGCTATGCGCATGCGTTGGGCTCCTGGTATATTGGGGTCGTCAACGGCAATATCGAGTTGTTTAGAAGCCTCGGGGTAATTGCTGTTTTTGAGGTAGCAATATGCTTTTTCCAAAGCTAGTCGTCCACTGAGGTAATCCGGGAAATCTGGGTCGTATTCGAGAAGGGAAAGAATAGCTTCGGCGTTTTCTATTTGTCCGGCAGTGGCATAGGTGCGAGAAAGCCAGAGGATGGCATCGTTTTGCACAGAAGGGTGTTTCCAAAAGGCGAGTTTGGAGTGCTTCTTTTTATCGACAATAGAAGGTGCACCTTTAGTCTTTTTGGCAGCGTAAGCCTTTTTACTATTGCTTTTTTTCTTTTTGTTTTTATTCTTTTGTTTGTTGGCAATGATGTATCTAAAGGAGATAGCTGCATTTTCGTAGCCTCCTTTGTAATAATATGCCTGACCGAGTAGCAAATACATATCATCTCCCCATTTTATGCGTGGGTCGTGTATTTGTATGCCTACAGATGCCTTTCGCACCACACTATCCATATCTGATGCCAGAACGGAGGAATCTTTGTTAGGGTCGAAAGAAAAAAGGTTGATGAGGGAGTCGAAGTTGTCCTTATTCATACGTAGCATATTGCCCTCGGCTTCTGCTAATTTTCGTTTGGCGTTGTAGTAATAATTGTAGTGTGTGAAGCTGTTTTGAGTGAGGCGACGCACGGGCCCCCATGGTTTTTTGAGCATGGTGACGTTGGACCAAGCCTCACGTTTTTGTTTCAGCTTGAGTTCAAATTTTATTTTTTGTGCTTCAAGTTTCTTTTTTTCGTTGGCCTTGGCCACCTTAGTTTTATCTACTTTCTTTTTGGCAAGGCTGTCTGTTTTGGCTTTTCGGGCCAGTTTTAGGCTGTCTGTAATCTTGGTTCGGGCCAGCTTAGCACTATCCAGTTTTTGGGTACGCACTGTTTTAGTACTGTCGAGCACATGCTTTCGTATGGCAGCAATGCTGTCTCTACGTCCGTTTTGTATTGTTTTTATACTGTCCGACCTATGTCTTTTTACCAGGGTTACGCTATCTGTGAAGCGTTTGCTGGCTTTGTATTTTTTTACTTTGGCCAGGCTGTCGGTTCTATTTTTCTGAATTCTTCTGAGGCTATCTGTACGTGTTTTGCGAACGGAGGCAATACTGTCTGTTTTGGCAGTGCGAATAGACTTGATGGAGTCGGTTTT
>CALRKH020000080.1:0-15781 GCA_943367855.1 Asaia bogorensis
CTGTAATACAAATAATTACTTTGATACCAGCGTCAGCAGCTTCCATTATTGCGTCAGCAGCAAATGCTGGTGGCACAAATATGATAGATACATTGGCCTGAGCCTGATCTACTGCATCTTTTACAGTGTTGAATACTGGCCTGTCGAGATGAGAAGATCCTCCTTTGCCAGGAGTAACACCACCTACTACGTTAGTGCCGTATTCAATCATTTGACCGGCGTGAAATGTACCCTCGGTACCGGTAAAGCCTTGTACTATTACCCTTGAATCCTTATTTACTAGAACTGCCATTAGTCTGTTTTAAAAACGGTGCGAAATTACGAGAAATTAGTTAAAATGTTAGTATTAAATCATTGTAGCTGCTTTAAAATTTTAGAAAAGCAGTCCTTTTAATGCCCAACAGTTGCTTGATCATGTCTGAAATACTGCATATCGATGCTCATTACACAATTATATTATGCTACTACTGCGGGTCTATTATCCTGTGTTATCCACCAAGTATTGCCATAAGGGTCCGAGAATCCTCCCGACCTGCCATAGTTTTGATCTCGAGGTTCAATAAGCGCTTTACAACCTGCCGATAATGCTTTGGCATACACAGCATCTGCATTGCTTACATACACAAATAAACCTGCTGTACATACTTGATAATCAGCAGTGGCATCTGCCAGCATAATGACACTTTCACCAAAGCTAACCTCAGCATGCATTATGGTATTGTCATCTCTCATGTGTCGCACTACCTCAACAGCAGCAAACAAATCACCCATGAGATCAATGAACCCAGCAGCATCGCTAACTACTACATAAGGCATGATTTGGTTATAGCCTACAGGTACATTTACAGTTTCCATAGTTCAGTAATTAGTGTTTTTAAGCTAATTTGTTTTTTAGGTTTTCATTGAGTGCATCCAAAAATTCCTCAGTGTACATATAATGTTCCCCGTGGTTCACTTTAGATCCATGTATACATACAGCCAAATCTTTAGTCATCTTTCCACTTTCCACTGTCTCTATACACACTTGCTCCAGTGCATTTGCAAAATTGATCAACTCCTGATTTGCATCTAGTTTGCCACGAAAAGCCAATCCGCGTGTCCAGGCAAAGATAGAAGCAATTGGATTGGTAGATGTGGGACGACCTTTCTGATACTCACGATAATGGCGAGTAACTGTACCATGCGCTGCCTCAGATTCCATTGTTTGCCCATCGGGTGTAACCAAAACCGATGTCATTAGACCCAATGAACCAAAACCTTGAGCAACAGTATCGCTCTGCACATCACCATCATAGTTTTTGCATGCCCATACAAAATTACCATGCCACTTCAATGCACTAGCTACCATATCGTCTATTAGTCTATGTTCATAAACCAAACCTGCAGCATCAAATGCATTTTTAAACTCATTTTGATAGATCTCTTCAAAGATGTCTTTGAAACGACCATCATATTTTTTGAGAATGGTATTCTTTGTAGATAGATAAAGAGGCCATTTCTTTTGCAATGCCAAGTTGAAACAAGCACGCGCAAAACCTGATATAGATTCATCAGTATTATACATTGCAAGTGCAACGCCATCATCTTTGAAGTTGTACACTTCGTGCTGAATTACAGTACCGTCTTCTCCTTCAAATTTGATGGTAAGTTTACCTTTTCCTTTTACTACAAAATCTGTAGCACGATATTGATCGCCGAATGCATGACGACCTATGCAAATAGGAGCAGTCCAGTTGGGCACCAAACGAGGGATATTGCTCATAACTATTGGCTCACGAAACACTGTGCCATCTAGTATATTACGTATAGTACCATTAGGGCTTTTCCACATTTGTTTAAGACCAAACTCTTGCACACGAGCCTCATCTGGTGTGATGGTAGCACACTTGATACCGACTCCATATTGTTTAATGGCGTTTGCGGCGTCTATCGTTACTTGATCGTTGGTAGCATCTCTATACTCCAAACCAAGATCATAATATTTGATGTCTAAATCGAGATAAGGAAGAATTAGTTTCTCTTTGATGTACTTCCAAATAATTCTGGTCATTTCATCCCCGTCGAGCTCTACAACAGGATTAGCCACCTTAATTTTTGCCATTATTGCGTGTATATGTTAAAAATATGCAGAATACTGTTCTGTAAATAAAGAAAATAGTTACAGAACAACAATGTTCAAAAGTAATGAGATTTTGAATAGTCTAGCCTCAAAAATATCTATACTGTTATGAACTACTTTGTAGACTCGTATTGATAAGCAGCTAGTCCATACTGAGTGCGGGCAAGCAGATGTAAATTAGCAGTAGTAGACCTCGTTACTGAGTAAGTAACTGTATCCCCGAAGGAATAAATAAAACGTAAAGTTTGCTCAGAAGTCAACAGCCATTTGAACCTTAGATCGGGTATATTAGTATTAGCCTCTACCCCAGTGCTATCTGCCTTAAACTCTAACGTACTAAGTAATGTGGGTTTTACATCCGCAAATTCCCATTCTTCTATTAGGCCATTGCTATTATCGTCAGTAGCAAATTTTATCATCTTCCATTTACCCACCAATCTTCCTGATGCGGTTAGAAATGTGGGTTCTTTTTTGCAGGAAAACAATAGTATTAGCGGCAGGCATAGAACTGAAGCAAATAGGATTCGTGATTTACTATTCATAAAACATTGGTTTATTCGATAAAATAGGAGCGCCTAGCCTGAACAGATAAACAAATTTACCGAATAAACCAATGCGTACCATTCAACTGGTACTTTAATATTTAGTATCGAAAGAGTAAAAACTAATAATCACCAAATGAGGTAACAGGCAATTGCTGTAGAGCGTCTGCCAGCTGAGCATCATTTGGAGCTATTCCGTGCCACTCATGCGTACCCTCCATAAAGCTAACACCTTTGCCCATTGCAGTAGTCATAATGATGCAGATAGGCTTTCCTTTACCTGTTGCAGCCTTAGCTTCATTCATCACCTTCAGTATGTCTGCCATATCGTTACCGTTCATATCCATCACTAGCCAGCCAAATGCCTCGAACTTAGCTCTTAATGAACCTAAACCTAGAACTGCATCCGTAGGCCCATCTATTTGCTGTCCGTTAAAATCTATAGTAGCTATCAGATTATCAGCTTTGTGATGTGCTGCAAACATTACAGCTTCCCAGTTTTGACCTTCTTGCAGCTCGCCATCACCGTGCAATGAATATACCAGATTGCTATCATTATTTAATTTTTTTGCCAGGGCCGCACCAGCAGCTACACTTAGCCCTTGCCCCAACGAACCACTAGCTATGCGCACACCTGGCAGATGCTCGTGAGTGGCAGGATGACCCTGCAAACGAGAGTTGATGTGACGGAAAGTAGCCAACTCAGCTACTGGGAAGTAGCCAGAGCGCGCCAGCACACTATAAAAAACTGGAGAAATATGCCCATTTGACAAAAAGAATAGATCCTCTCCTACCCCATCCATATCAAACCCTTCTTTACGATTCATTAGATTGAAGTAAAGTGCAGTTAGAAAATCGGTGCAGCCTAGAGAGCCACCAGGGTGACCACTCTGAACCTTGTGAACCATGCGTACTATGTCGCGGCGCACCTGTGTGGCCATTTCCTTCAGTTGTTCGATATTCATTATTATAGCGGAATAGGGTGCAAAAGTAGTAGTAAAACTGCAAAAAGTGAAAGTCTGAAGTATAGATATATACGGGCAGCTATAGCACTTATATAACGTTTGTTATCATCTTCAATACTGTATCTACTTTATCTTGACTGATTGATACCTGATGCACTTTATCAACCTTCAGATATCCACCATCGGTTTTTACATATTCAGAAATATGGCGCACATTTACTATGAATGATTTGTGACAACGAATAAAATCTGAACTATCGGTCAACATATTTTCAAAGTGTTTTAGTGCCTTACTTACTACAATAGGGTTACCATTTTTAAGCACAACTTTTGTATATGAACCATCTGCTTCGAAAAATAGAATATTAGACAACTCTTCAAAAGTTACCGTATTAAGTGTGGTGAGTCCAATTTTTTGTGGTTGGTTGCCTGCCATATTGCTTTTGAGCACATTGTATGCATTTCGGTTTCTGTTGCGCTCAAAAAGTGAAATAGCATTTTGCAATGAGTCTGCCTGAATGGGCTTCAGTATATATGACACCGCAGACATATTGAGTGCTTGTAGTGCATATTGATTGTAAGCAGTTACGAATATGATTGAGAAGTCAATTTCATCATCATTAAAGAAATCGAGCAACTCCAAACCTGAATGTCCAGGTAAATCTATATCAAGAAAAACCAAATCAGGATTGAGCTTGCGAATAGCTTTTATACCTGATGGCAAGTCTGCATACATTCCTTGCACAGTTATAGTATCTGCATGGTCGGTAAGCATCTCTCTCAGGAGCACTCTTGCCATTTCTTCGTCGTCTATTATAATAGCTTTATACATTTTCTAGAGGTATTCTAATTGTTACATGGGTGCCAGTGGCAACATTACGGTCATTGTAATTATCTACTATTTCTACTACTACTTTTTGTGTTCTGCCTGCATTCAGCAGTGCCAGTCGTTTCTCTGTAGCCTTCGTAGAGAAAGATTTGTATTTAGCGTGCTTAATCTTATTTAGTTCTGCCGATTTTACTCTGCCAATACCATTATCATTGATAGTAACAATAATGTAGTCGGCCTGCTTATCGAAAAGAATTTTTAGTCTTTTCTCACCTTCTCTATGCATTAAACCATGCTTAATGGCATTTTCTACATATGGCTGCACTATCATCGAGGGAATCTCTACGTTCTCAGCATTAGGAATAGCATTTGTGAGCATTAGCTCATAAATAAAATCCTCACCAAAACGCATTTTCTCTAGGTCTAGATATAGTTTTAGTGATTCTACCTCTTCCGAAAGTGGAACAGAGTCTGTTTCGGACATTTCAAGTATAAGGCGAGTTAGCATAGAAAATTTTGCTAAGTACCCACTAGCCTTTTCTTTATTGTTGGTCACTATATAGGCCTGTATAGTGTTGAGCGCATTAAAGAAAAAGTGAGGATTCATCTGCGAGCGTATAGCTGTGAGGGTAGACTTACTAAGCTCCTGCTGCAACTGTATTTTTTCTTTTTGCTGGTGCATACGTAGCAGCGCCCTGCGCATGCGATATTGATAAATGATTATAGCCAATGTAGTAACAACAATAAAGCACAAGGCATAAAACCACCAGGTTTGCCAAATGGGAGCCGCTATAACAAAGGAGATTTTCTGAGGATAAACTGAACCATTACAATAAAAACTGACATTATAATTGCCCGGAGTTAACGACTGAAAATTAATAGACCTAAAGTTATCTGGCAATGGCTTCCAAGCACCATCATTAAGCCTGTAATAAGCCGGCACATGTATATATTGTGCAAAATTGATGTACGTGAAGTGTATAAGAATATTGTTTTGATTATAGGCTAAATGAGTAGTTTCTGTTAGGTTGCACTTGCTACCATTTACTGTAGTTGAATCTATCCTGAAAAAACTAGAAGGTTTACCACTAATGCTGGATGTGAGCTGAAAACTAGTGATGCCATTAGGCACAGTAACCCAAACAGTACTATCCATTACAGTAAAATCGCTTACTATATTCGGATCTATCGAAAACTTGAAATTACTAATCTTACCCGTCAGACAGTTGTAACTAATAAATTGCCTGTTGGTGAGCATATAGATTTCAGCTCCTATTTTTTTAGCAATACGAACTTCTTGATTATTAGTGACATAGTTTAATACTTGCCCAGAGTTATAGTTTGACACACACAATATACCTTTCTGATTAATGGTATATACACGCCCATTTTCCACCCAAATGTGTTTGGCATAAATACTACTACCATTCATGGTCAACTCCCTTTCTACACCAAGTGTATCATAATAAAACACCCCCATGTTGGTGCCAAACAAAATAAAAAAATTAAGGGAGTCATAAGCAGAAGCCTTACCTCTTACCGGTAGTTTGAAGTCGTAATAGGGATTACCTCTATCATCCGATTGACTTTGTTGAAAAACTCTATCCCATGAGGATGATAGAGCACTAAGATTTTTTAAATTAGGATGTGGCAACAACCTGCACGAACCCGATCGTGCAACTACATAATACTTATCATCAATTACAGCTACTGCTTTTACAGCCAAATTGTTGTATAGTGCTATTTTATTGCTAACTGCTGAACCAACAGCAAAAAAACTAGAGGTATAGTATAGCTTATCATGAATTGTTGCCAGATAATAAACTTCTGTACTATTGGCTCTAATGTCAAGCTGGCTAAAAGAAGTTTTATCACAATCGAATTTAAGCAATTCGCCTTCTTTGGTACCTACAAACAAGCTTTTGTTATGTGTGGCTAATCTATGAGGATGGAGATTTGCTGATTTGTAAACATTGTTATTTAGATCGGGCACTACTAAGATTCCAGCATTGGTAGTACCGAACCAATAACTACCATCACGATTTAAAATTACAGAAGATATATTTTGAGAATGAAATAATTTTCTGTTAGATAGTAGTGATGTGGATTTATTAGCGAAAAAAGGATACAAACCATTTGATGTAGCTAACCATATCTCTTCACCTATTTGGCGAAATGAATTGAGATGAAAAGATATATTGATTGGCTTTGTGAACAGATATTCTAAATTGGCTGAATAACAATAAATACCTTTAATATCTGATGCAGTTGATGTTGCATATACATTACCATCAACCGCGTAAATTAATTTATTATATTGACTAGCTGTGGTTGGTAGTGATTGAACTTTGAATGAAAAATCAACGCCTACTTTATAGATAACATTAGACGACAACAAATAGTATCCAGTACTGTCGGCAGTTGCATCTTGCAATATCAACGTATTGACTGGAAATGTTTTTAATAGTTTCAGAGAATGCAAACCGTAAACATCAATTCCCTCTCGTTGCGTTATGAATATCAAGGTGTCTACAATGCCATAGGGCAAATACGATACAGGACTACTTTGTGATAAGCTAGCCAAAGTATCGCCAGAGGTATAGTATAAATACCCGTCAAAGTTTTCATACCATATTCTACCTAGCACATCTTGCTTGATGCAACTGCCTGATACTGATGTTTGTTTGCCCGATTTGAAGGAAGTAAAACTATAACCATCATATCTATGTAAGCCCTCATTAGTTGCTATCCAAACAAATCCAGTTTTATCCTGAAAGATATCAAAAACCTCATCCGAGGGAAGCCCCTTTGCTTTATTGATAGAATAGTGAAATGGGTCTTGCCCCCAAGACATATTCACACACAATAAAACCGACAAAAACAAAAGGAACCGTAAAAACATTCAGTTAACAAGTGTAGCAAAGATAAACTGCATGTACCAAAGGCAGGTTTGCTTTTGTGAAATGGCGTTTTGTGTTTATGAAAATGGCTTTTGGCTTTGTGAAAAAGAAAATACCACTCTAGTTATGACACTAATAAATACTTGAGATATCCATCATCTAGCTTCTTTTGAAGTACAAATCCACTTTTTACGACCAAGGCTTTCGATGCTATGTTATCGGCATGAATCTCTGCCGCTACAACTTTGAGACCTAGCGAAAGAAACCCAAATTGCAGAACAGCGGTAATAGCCTCGTGCATGATACCCTTTCCATGATGATCTGGATGGAGCAAATAACCCACCTCGGCTAGATCTTTATCTGGCTCTATTCTATGAAAGCTGATACTACCTATATATGTATCATCACCCAATAGGGTAATACCCCACTCTATGCCTTCGCCACTAGCTATTCTTTGCTGAATAGTATTTATCAATGTTTCGATGTCTGCTACGGCAGATGGACGTGGTCGGTCTATATATTGCATCACTATGGGCGATGACCGTAAGTAAAACAACTGAGGTGCATCTGCAAGGGTTGTAGCACGCAATACTAGCCGCTCTGTTTGTATAACAGGAAACGGAACAAAACATGGAGAAAGCATAAAACAAAAATATACTTTTATTAAGAACGTGTAGAGTTAATACTCCATAGTCTGTACAAGGCAACAAAAACCAAATACTATTGAGACAAAAGACAGTCACATTAGCATATTATACCAAGAATGTCAACTGCATGTTTTGCTCCACCGTTGCACAAATACTAACTAAGTACAATCTGAAGCTATTGAGAACACTCTTAAATGATTAGTTTCAAAAGGCAGTATTACACAGGAATAACTATCATAACCTACACTCATTAGCAAATTGCGACTGAATCAAAAATAGAACTATTTACCACAGATATTTTCTAGTAGACCACATACTTCATGTTGCTTCCCAACAAAGAACTTTATCTTCACTAATAATATTCCGGCAACTGATTGAATTTCAATGAGATATACGATATGTTTTGCAAACAAGTATACAACTTGGCTCTTAACTATGTGTATAACAATGAAGATGCTGAAGAAATAACACAAGATGTATTTGTAGCTGTTTACAAACATAAAAGTAAGTTTAAGGGAGACGCTACTATTGAAACTTGGATTTACAGAATAACAGTCAATAAATGTATTGACTTCATAAGAGCTAAAAAACGAAAAAAGAGGTTAAAAGATATCATCTCCATTTTTACGCCTGGCTTCAATATGGAGTCTATTCCAACACCTATTAACCATCCAGGCATTTTGTTGGAAAATAAAGAAGAAATAATAAAAATATTCAGAATAATAGATGAGCTCCCTGTCAATCAGAAAACTGCCTTTTTACTTAGCAAAACAGAACAAAAATCTAATGCAGAGATTGCTGCAATCATGAACCTGAGTACTAAAGCCGTTGAATCTTTATTGCACAGAGCCAGAACCAACATTTTAAAAAACTTTACAGAAAACGAAGGATAACAAAAAAACCATCGTCTAATAAGTGTGTTTATGAGTAGTAAAATAATAGATATTATCGACACCATACAAAAAGTAGAACCTTCCAGACAGCTATACAACAGTATAGTAAATAGAATAGAGGGCATACAAGCAACTGGACATCAGATTCTGATTGCTACAGTTTTCACATGTTCTATAATTCTGATGAACATATTCATTTTTTCAATGCAGTACACCCACAACCATAAAAGCGCTATGCACATAAACGTTATGGCCAGTGAATTGATGCCCCTAAACTCTATATACGAATAAGTATATGAAAACAACCACGCTAAATACTATTGTAATTACTGCATTAATCACCTCTAATGTTTTATTGGGTTTATTCATCTTTAGATCAACTAATGATGAACACAAAAACAGAATAAACAGAGGAAACAGACCCAAAGAAATAATTATAGAACAGCTACACTTTGATGATAAGCAAATAAAGGAGTATGAGAAATTAATAGAGCAACATAGACAAGACGTAAGAAAAAATGAGGCAGACATACGTAAGTATAAACAATTGCTCTACAGCACATTGGGCACCCAGGATAGTGCAAAAGCCAATGAATTACAACGACTAATTGCTGAAGTACAATACAAGCTAGAAATAATCCATTACAATCATTTCAACGATATTAGAAACATATGTACCTCCGAAAATCAATTGCAAGCATTTGATTCTTTTAGGTCAGTTTTAGTCAATTTATTTACTCCACCGCCACCACACAGATAATCAATATTCTGCACATTGAAACTATCTACGTTTATAGCCCTTGCATTATTTTCACCTGCTTGTGCAAGCAGCCAAATTAGCTTTGTGCCCAATTGGAAATCTAAGCAATATCAAACTAACTCATTTGCACAGAGCGACATAGACACATTTACTATTACTAACTTAAAATTTTATCTTCAGGATGTATCACTATCTCTTCACGGCAAAAATGTGTACAGAGATACTGATGGTGTAAAACTGATGGACATTAATCAGCTAAACTCATTACAGATAAACTATCCAAAACAGCTAGACTTCGATAGTATACATTTCCATTTAGGCTTAGATAGCACCACCAATGTGAGCGGAACATTAGACGGCAACCTAGACCCCACAAAAGGAATGTATTGGACTTGGCAAAGTGGCTACATCAACTTGAAACTAGAAAGTAAATGTAATAAATGCAACCCTCCCTTCAATACAATATCGTTGCACCTTGGCGGCTACTACTCCCCGTTTAATACTAGCAGGCACATTTCATTACCATTGCTACCAAGCAATACTATTGTGACAATACAGATAGATAAATTGCTGGAATATGCTGTTCAAAATCAACTATACAGTGTAATGTCTCCTGGCAAAAATGCAGTTATGCTTTCAGATAGAGCAACTTCAATATTCAGTACATCTAAATGAAGAACTATATCGTATTATCTTTAGTATTAGCAGCACTTCTATTATCCATATCCTTCAGATCAGATTATAGTACTGCTCATTCAAAATCAATTAGTTGGCCGGGCTGGGTATACAACTATGAAAATAACATACCCGACAGCAACAAAATCCTTTTAGGCAGAGCCTTGTTTTACGACCCTGTTCTTTCCAGAGATAGTAGCATTTCATGCGCTAGTTGTCATTTGCAGTATAGTGCATTTACACACGTAGATCATGCACTTAGCCATGGCATCGAAGACAGGATAGGCAATAGAAACAGCCCTACATTACAGAACATAGCCTGGATGCATACAATGATGTGGGACGGCGCTATCAATCATATAAATGTTCAGCCTCTGGCCCCTATTGCCAATCACCTGGAAATGGATAATAACTTAGTTGCTGTTTTAAGAAAAATAAACAGTCAAGCCAGATATCGAACTTTATCCAATGTAGCTTTTCACTCAGACACTATCAGCAGTGCTATTTTTCTTAAAGCCATCACGCAATTTATGCTCACATTAGTGTCTAAAGATTCGAAATACGATAGTGTTGTCTTCCACCTTGGCGAGGTAACATTTACTGTTCAAGAAGAAAATGGGTATCATCTATTCCAGAAACGCTGCAACTCCTGCCATAAAGAACCTTTATTTACCACCAATGATTATGATAACAACGGACTAGTACCAGATATAAATCTTAATGACTCTGGAAGAATGAAAGTAACAGGAAATATTAACGACCTATACAAATTCAAGATACCCACCTTACGCAATATAGAATTTTCATACCCCTACATGCACGACGGCAGATACAACAATCTCACAGATGTTTTAAAACACTACACAAAACCTAAAGAACAACTTATAAATACAGCTACCACATTGATCAACGGATTGCCAATAACCGACAATGAACAAAGAGATATAATTGCCTTCCTGATGACACTTACCGACAGAAAATTTTTGTTCAATAGAAATTTCGGATATCCTAAAGAATTCTTTAGCAAAGCCGAATGAGATTCTCTTTAGGAACGTCTAATATTAAAACGATAAAAAATGAACCTCAAAAAACTAATAACCTCTGCTAGTACATTATTATCTACATCGGCACTTATGGCGCAAACAAACCCTGCCATAACAAGTTGGATTATCAACAATACCGGTTTAAAAGGTCGCCATTATGTTGCTGGCAATTACACCCCTATTACTGATGCAGACTCTGCTAATGTGCAAACAGTGCTATATTCTAGCAACTGGGCTTATATTCGCACAAAAGGTATACCCGGATATGTAACAGGCCCGTATTTAGATGGCAATCCATCTATTGCTACCAATCAAAATGCAATTTTCAAAGTACCGCTCAATCCTACACCCAATACCGGCACACCCACTAACACCATGCTGGGCAATATAGGTTTGTTTATTAATGGCGTTGCATTATTCGACTACAGAGATGCAGTATCATGGCGCAATGCTACAAATTCAATGGCCGGAGGCCCGCTGGGCGGAATGGGTGATAATGTATGGAATAGAGATGCTATAGTAGCCGAAAGAACAGGGTTTGACTGCTCAAAAGGACACCCTGCAATGGGCAATTACCACCATCATCAAAACCCTAGCGCATTCAAGCTAGACAAAAACATCATATCCACAATATGCAATCTTTACGATGCGGACGGACTTTATGTAATAGACTCTACTAAACATGCACCACTTATTGGTTTTGCCTACGATGGCTACCCCATTTACGGTGCTTACGGATACAAAAACGCAGACGGTTCAGGCGGCATAGTAAGAAAAAAGTCTAGTTACAGACTTCGAACTATGACAGTACGAAACACCTATGCAGACGGCACCTCTGTTACTCCCGGACCACCAATTAATGCTACTTATCCTTTAGGTTTGTTTAGAGAAGATTACGAATACATTGCCCCATCTTCAAGCCAACCCGACTATCTCGATGAACACAATGGCAGATTCTGTGTAACACCCGAATATCCCAGTGGCACCTATGCATACTTTTGTACGGTTGATGCTAATTGGAATGCTGCATTTCCATATGTAGTTGGTCCCACCTTTTATGGTAATGTTCAAACTACTAAGGTTACTGCTATTACTGAAACCGTAACCCCTTACAACCCTACTACCAGCATAGCTACTATTGCAGAAACTGACATTTTTATTTACCCCAATCCTTCTGGTGATTTTGTAGCAATTCAGTTACCTTATGCAATACACAACAATGTTGACGTATTGTTGTATGACGTTACCGGAAGAACAATAACAAAAACCACCATATCTCAGGGTAGCACTATTGGGTATATAGACACAAAAACAATCTACAATGGCAACTATGTAATTAAGATTATTGACGGACAAAAAATACATACTCATAAAATCAGCATAGCTCACTAGGCCACTCAAACCCAGATTGTACATCAGAACTACTAATTGCACAGTCTGGGTTTGTTTTCATATTACACACTACATATCTCCGCATATGAGATGACTGATGCAGCAATCTGTTCCCTAGGCCGCCCATTTAGCATACAATTATAGTTTTTGGTAACTTTGCCATATGCGTACTAGAAAGCCCACTAATGGAAGAGTAGCCGGAGTGAAGTTTACTGTAAAAAAAGAAACTGAAGACCTCAATAAGCTACGTGCACAAACCCTCAAAGAACTGCAGGAGCAAGAAAAAGACAAAAAAGAGTGGTATGATAAAGAACTAGATAAAAATCTAGGCAAGCGTTAGTATTCAGTAGATTGTCACCTATTTCTTTCCAGTTTCATTCGTTTGTGCACACATTGCGCACTATTCGCCTTTGCGGGCCAAAACAGCTATTGACTTCTGTAATACCATAGAGTTAGGCACAGTAATGATGGCCCCCTCTGCTGTGCGCAGATGTATGAAAAAGTAGGACAGTTCTATCACATCTCCTTCAAAAGGACAATCTTTATCCATAACCCTTATTGTATCGCCTAATCGTACAGGGTGATTGAAGAATAAAATGATGCTGGATGTGATATTGGACAGTAGCGACCACTGTGCAAAGAATGCTATGCCCAGTGCAGTAAAGAGTGTGCTGGCAAAAACTGCTATCTCATTTTGCTTCAGCCCCCACACGCCAGCTATGAGCACAGCAGCCGCCAATGAGTTGATTAGATGTATGGCTTTGATAGTTATTTTGCGCCTTGTGCGCTCCAGCTGAGCTTTCTTTAAGGAGCCGTTGATAACTTTTTTGGTGATAAAAAAAGCCAGAATATATAGCACTATTACCGCTACTGTCTCTAGTATTTTCAACTTATTGGAGTCCATCTGTGTAGTTATTTTTAGCTGCTTACTATGGTTATATACCTTACTACAGTTAGGGCTGTAGCTACATATCCTTGCCTTGGCAAACTACTGTGCCGAGCGAGGCGTATTGCGACTACGAAAACGAGTAACAGTGTTTTTTATATAAGTGAAATAGGTGTATTCATTCATGCTGCGTAGCTGCTGATAAGTGGGGCGAAAACGATTCATATACACGGTTAGGCTATCGCCTTTTAGTCCGGTCACTTTTTGCACTAGGTCTCTGTTGAATTTGTATTCCACATACTTCTCCTGCTCATTTTCTTCAAACACATCCTGAAACTGCCATATCTGCCTGTTGCGTGCGCTCAGTGCAGAGAATGGGCTACGTATCTTTTCAAAGGTGGACATTTTTGGTATATCTAGCACATATCCATACATATTACGCCTATCCATACTGTCATCTCTGTAATTTTTGGGCTTATCTATCTGTAGTTCTTGCCTATCGGGCAGGCCACGCTGCATAATTATACGGAAGTAGGGCGGCACATATCCCATAGGTATACGCACCCTTGTCACTTTATAACCAGGTTTACGAAACTCCAGCAACTGTCCCGACTGTCCTGCTATTACAAAAGAACCATCTTTGGCTGTCACTATAGATACATTGGTATGTATATTATCTATCACCACACTATCTATAGGCTGTTTGCTGGCCATATCTATGGCATCGCCATGTATGAGCTGTGCCACCGCAGGCAATGTGCAGCATAATAGTATAACAACTGAGAGCAAATATTGGCGCATACCTTTTGCTAAGATACAGGTAATGAATAAGTAAAGGTGTGGCAAATTGTTAAAATGGCGCGATTAGCATTATATCTTTGCGCCAACCATTAAGGTATTATGTATTCGTTACTCAAAAGTTTCCTGTTTAAGAAAGATGCCGAGAAGGCGCACTATATGGTAATGCGTTGGCTTACTACTGCCTACAACATAGGTCTGATGCGCAGCATAATGAAGATGCTATACGTACCAAAAGGTGCACACCTCGAGCGAGAGGTATTTGGGCTACGGTTCAAGAACCCAGTGGGCCTGGCTGCAGGTTTTGATAAAGACGCTAAGTACACCGATCAGTTAAGCTGCCTCGGATTCGGATTTATTGAAATAGGTACAGTAACCCCAAGAGCACAACCTGGCAATGATAAGCCAAGACTGTTTCGCCTGCCTACAGATGGTGCTCTTATCAATAGAATGGGTTTCAATAACGACGGTGCTACAGCAGCTGCCAATAGACTGCGCCAACGCCGCGAGCAACTTATCATAGGTGGCAACATAGGCAAGAATAAAGATACTCCCAACGAGCTGGCAACAGACGATTATGAAAAAGGTTTTACAGCACTATACGATGTTGTAGATTACTTTGTAGTCAATGTTAGTAGCCCCAACACACCTGGGCTAAGAGCGCTGCAAGACAAAGAACCTTTAATGGCCCTACTCATGCGCCTGCAACAACTCAATGCTGCGCAAACCAAGCGCAAACCGCTGCTATTAAAAATAGCTCCCGATCTTACCAACGAACAACTAGATGATATAATTGAGATAGTACGCACAACTGGTATAGACGGTGTAGTATCTTCTAACACCACTATAGACCGCAGCGGACTGAAAACCCCTCAGGCCGATGTGGCAGCCATTGGTGCCGGTGGGCTTAGTGGTGCACCGCTACGCCAGCGTGCTACAGAGGTCGTGCGCTACCTGCATACCAAGAGTGGCGGCAGCTTCCCTATCATAGCCTCTGGCGGCATTTTTACTGCCACAGATGCACAAGAAAAACTAGATGCAGGTGCAGCACTGGTGCAGGTCTATACTGGCTTCATATACGAAGGCCCCAGCATGGTGCGCCGCATATGCAGCGGTTTGTAACATCAGGATGGAGAACCAGTAAACTTCTCCATTGTTACTGATGTGGCCGAACTGATACCTTCAGACTTCACCACATTCCGAACAGTGCGTAGCAGTATGCGGAAATCCAGCGCGAAGCTCATATTATCTACGTACCATACATCGTAGTCAAATTTCTGCTCCCAGCTTATAGCATTACGGCCGTTCACCTGTGCCCAGCCTGTTATGCCT
>CALRKH020000081.1:0-15577 GCA_943367855.1 Asaia bogorensis
AATTATACGGTCTTGTGCTGCTGCCGACAAGCCAGTAGATAAACATAACAATAACAGAAAAAACCGGATATAAGAGGATAATAAATAACGCACTTGAAACGCATTTGTGGTGGCAAAGGTAATTAATTAGTCTTGCCTAACAATTTTAATTAAAAACATCAAATCGCCGAACAGATAGTTAACTAAAATGATTGTCAAAAATAGTTATAGTTTTTGCAGGTGAAAAAATGCGGAGACAATTGGCGCAATTTTTTATTTCTTGCACCTATTACTTGCTAACTAATTGATTATCAATGAATTCTTTTTGCGTGGGTTGCGTATTGTTGCGCAACTCGTGCAAGAATCGTACATATTACTGAAAAAATTAAATGCATGAGCACATAGTAGCTATTTTGTTTAAAAAATGAGCACTGAAATAAAATAGCTAGATGTACTAAGGTGGGAAATAAAGTCGTTTATGCAAAAGTGCGAAGGTAAATTGTGGATATGTTTTTTTGTATTAGAAGGAGCTATGAGACTTAACAATCTAAGAGCTACAAAGAAATAAGGATATGATGAAGAAGGTCATAACTTTACCATTATGATGCATGTAATCCTATTGGCAATGGTGTTGTTGATTCAGTTTGCTGCCGCTGCTCAAACAAATAAGTGCAAGCGCACCTACTATAAAGACAGTAAAAAAATGGCTAGTGAGCATTGCTATGATGCCGACGAAAGATGGGGAGTGGCGAGGGCTTATGACCAACAGGGCAATGTGATATACGAAAAGAACTTAAGAAAGATAGCAGGACATAGTTCTGTAAGTTTTGACTACTACCCCAACGGTGCTGTGCGACGAGCAGAGTGGAGTGATGCACCAGATGCTGGCATACAGTGGTATAGAAGTATAACAACATTTGACGAAAGAGGGAAGTTAATAAACGAAAGTAAGACAGGCTGGGATGAACGACCAAGCACCTACCTGAAACGAGAACAAGAAACTGTAACAACACCCCAACCTACAATACCTAAACAAGAGACAGTGACATGCGCTGTGCTCTATAAAAACGAAATGTGGGTAAACAATACTACACCATATAATGTGACAATAACAACTACCAGAAAGGGACAACCCACTGAAACGCAACAAACGCTGGTGCCATCTAAAACCAGCAAACAAGTAGGCACACTGATACTAGCTCAGCAACATGATGAGCCAAGTAAATATTATGAGTTGAAGGCGAGCACAAACAATAAAAAAGTGAGGATAAAAGTGCTGGCTGCCGAAAAAGAGCCCTTGTCAGTAAATACCGAAACGACAAGATATTACTACGAGCTATGGACGGCCCAATATTAGTATATTGCAAGTCTGAAAGTGCCTATGCCTACCATTAAACTATTGCTAAGTATGTGTCTGCTGCTAACCATTGGCTGCAAACGAGACGTGGTGCATCTAGGCGAAGCAAAATTAATATCAACAGGTACTACAGACCGTATCAACACACTGAAATTGATTGCCACTAATGTTTATGTAGGAGTGGGTGGTAACACCTTCTACAGATCGCTAGTGATGAATACTAATAACGGTGGCTACAGCTGGCATGCAGACTCTGTATTAGCCGCCCCAAAAGAACTCTTTGGGCTGAATATAGACAAAGACGGCACATTAACCGCATGTGGCATAGATGGCTACGTGCTGCGTAGTGGAGACAATGGGCAAACATGGCGCACACTAAGAATAAACAACTGGAAAGTATATAAAAGCGGAGGTTTTTACCGCAAGGACACAGGATTGTTTATAAGTACTGTGCTGCAAAGGGAAAGTGCCATAGTGCTGGTAGATACTGGATGCAATGTGCTGCATGAGCAGACTTTTCTGCATGGGCTCAATACGCTTTACATGACAAGTGAATATGAAGGATATGCGCTAGGATATGGTGCAGTGATGAAGACATTGGATGGCGGATATAGCTGGAGCTATGCTGCTGTGGATGGTGACGACTTTACGGCAATGCACCAGATAGGTAAAGATTTATGGATATGCGGATCAAACGGCAGCATCTTTCACTCTACTGACGGGGGCGCCAACTGGGGGCGCCAGCGCAATGGTAATGACTTTACGAGAAGTAACTACATGCTGCGCTGCATCTACTTTACTGATACACAACATGGATGGGCAGCCGGAGATGGGGGGAAGATACTATACACCAAAGATGGCGGTGATAATTGGGCAGCTTTCAAGCCATTTACACAAGCAACTTTACGCTCAATAGCGCCCGAAAATGACGGAGCGCTATTGTTTGCCGGAGATGGTGGAACAGTTTATAAACTTAGCTTTAAGTAGTGTAGCAGTGTAAACAATTACAAACATGATATGGGCACTATTGGCACAGCATAACGAACTAATGCATTCTATCGCCACGTGGTGTAAGCTGTAGCAAAACTTGCCCCTCAACAGTGAGCCAATGCTGCCATGCTGCTCGTGTGGCTTCGGCACCATAATAGGTGGTGGCGAGATCGATAAATAGCCTATAGTGCCCCGCCTCTGAAATCATGAACTTGTGGTAGAACTTGCGGAGGTGCTCATCGTCCAGATGATCGGCAAGGAGTCGGAAACGCTCGCAACTACGCGCCTCTATAAGCGCACAAATCATGAGTTTGTGCAAGAGCCGGTCATCGGGTGCTAATCCTTTTGGTTCCTGCTGCAATAGGAGATTGACATAATCGTCTTTGCGCTGCTTGCCCAATTTGTAACCTCTCTTTTTCATTTCGGCCCAAACCATTCTGAAATGTCCCCACTCTTCTGTAACAATTGGCGATAAGGCATTGACAAGTTCTTCTTTATCGGGGTATCTCTGTATAAGGGAAATACACTGGGTGGCAGCCTTCTGCTCGCAAAAGGCATGATCTGTCAATACCTCTTGGAGACTTATGGAAGCAAGATCGGCCCAACGAGGATCGGTGGGCATTTTGAGCCCTAAAATGGAGTTATCGGCAGTGCTCATATGTTGGTGCTATATTTATTCGCTCGCTAATTGCTGCATCATTTTATTAGCTAATCGGTGTGCCCAGATTTCGTATTCGGCAGCAGAAGGATGGAGCCCATCCTCGGCCAAGAATTGAGGATTAGAACCATTAGCACGAGTACTCTCGGTGATTTCTATATAGTGACAACCATTGACAAGTGATATCTCTTGGCATGCAGCATTGTAAGCATCTATCTGCGCGGCAATTGCAGCTCTATCTTTACCCTCGGCAAATGGGGTAACACCCCAATCGGGGATGGAGAGAACAAATACTCTAGCTGCCACACCCTGAGCGTAATGAATGGCTGTATGCAACAAAGACAAAAACTCAGGCCGAAACTCTTCTACACTTCGTCCACGATATTGATTATTGACACCTATTAAAAGTGTAGCCACATCAAACTGACCCTGAATATTGCGCTCTCTGATAGCTGCGGCCAACTCGTCGGTTGTCCAGCCAGTGGTAGCAATGATTACTGGATCTTGTGTGGGTGTACCTGCCTGAGCTAGTAAGCGGGCTGCGGTATTGGGAAAATTGAGGTTGAAAGGAACCTGCTCACCAATGGTGTAAGAGTCGCCGAGAGCAATATATGATAGCATAGACAAGATGAATTGAGTAGCGTGTTATAACATTTTGTGACGAATGAATTCCTTATTCCTATCGAAGAGAAAACGGTATGTGCGCAGCACCCTACTACGTGTGGTACCCAGACTTTCTGCAATGTTTATCATCTTGGGGTTGAAATCGCCAATCCATTGCATTTCATAGTCTTCATAAGTCGCTTTGGCCTGAATTACTTTTGCCCCAGAAACTATCATAAATGCATCAATGCCTTTGCCTTGAAACTCTGGCACGATACCGAAAATAAGCCCAACAAATCGGCTACATTTACCATACTTTTTAAGCAAAAGAAACTTCAACTTATCGAGCAAGCCAAACTGACCGTTGAGGTGCTTGAAATATTGATTAAGGTCGGGTAGATTAACCCAGATGGCAATGGGTTCGTTTTTGTAATAAACAAACCATGCAAGATCTTCGTCCATGACAGGCTTCATAGATTGAAACATCTTTTGCACTGCACGCTCTTCCATAGATTTGCCTCCACCATGGCCAGCCCAAGCTTTATTATAGACCACTGTAAAATCGGAAGCGAATTTATCTAGTTGTTTCCGGTCTATTTTGCGGGCTTCAAAGTCGGGATTGTTTGCATACTTTTCATATCGTTCGTAGAACTTTGGATGCAACTGATTTTGCACCTTTAATGCGAAACAAATTTGATTGTAATAGGTTTGAAAACCATATTGCTCGAATAACTGCTGATAGTAGGGTGGATTATAGTTCATGCCATAAAGAGGCGTATAGAAACCTTCAGTTAGTAGTCCCCACCATTTATCTCGCTCTCCAAAATTGATAGGCCCATCCATAGCTTCCATGCCACGCTGCAGCAACCACTGCTTACAGTGATCGAACATAAAGGCTGCATAATCGTAATTATTGACACACTCAAAAAAGCCTAACCCACCTGTAGGTTGATCTTGCTTATACTGATTGTTGACAAAAGCAGCGATACGCCCAACAGGCTTACCGCTATCGTCTATCAATATCCATCTAGAGCATTCGCCCTTTTTGAAAAACTTATTCTTTTCACGATCAAAAACCTCTTCAATATCCTTATCGAGCGGTCTTATCCAGTTGGGGTCTTTACGATAAATGTCTAACGCCACCTGAATGAAGGCGCGTTTTTCATTTTCCGTCTTAACCTCGTGCATATGCATAGGCGCATCTATTTTGGGAGTGCGAAGGTACAGTATTCGTAGATAATAGCATTTGGAGGCATTAATGGAATGATTTTATGAAGCAAACAAAGTGGAAGAAAACCACACAAAACATAAAATATTATACACTTTAACGAAAAGCCAATTCATAAGTAATTGTCTATATGTGGGTTATCAAAAAACGGGCGAAAATGAAGAAATGTGATGACGAAAATCATTAGTAAAAAAGATAAAATGTGCAATAAACTACTATTTTTGGGGAGTATTTTCTACATTCGTTGAAGAACGTAGATTATAAAACGAAAAAAGGCGTAGAACCAAAATCAAGTATTATGAGCTATAAGAACCTAGTGACAATGAACATAGCAGTGATAGGCAGAACTAAACTTGCAATGGACTATACATCAAAATTTGCTCATGCTGGTCACCACGCTATCTTGGCATGGGCTGCTGAGCCAGAAAAGGCAGACAACTCTATAAGCCATATATTGCCCAATGTGAGTGTAACTACAATAACAGAGGCTGCAATGGCGGCAGATATGATAATAATAGCTACGAGCTCATGCGATGTACGTGCTGCAGCATATTGGCTAGATGATGTGCGAAAGAAAGTAATAGTAGATGCTAGTACCAATAACATAGGAGGACCAGAATGTGCCATCAATAGCTATCAGGCTATCAAGGCAATAACTGGCACAGACCATGTGGTTAAGGTATTTGCTACGAGCGGCTATGAAGGTGTATTGCAGCCTATATTCAAGAATAATATAGCTGATATGCTATTGCTAAGTAACAGCCTAAAAGCCAAAGAAATAATGAAAATAATGGGTGTAGAAATAGGCTTGCATAAATTTTATGATTTTGGCGATGATGAAAACATAAAATTGTTTGACGAGATGACCAACACCTGGAAAAAATTGTCTCAAAAGGTAGAAACTAAAAATGCCTTGGATAAACTCCCAGGCATTTCGGAATAAGATATTGATATAGAGGACTTTTACAAACTAGCCTCAGCACATTGTAAGATTCTACTAGAGCCTACAGTGCTATTGACAAACACAATAACTCTACACTTGTCTGGGTTTATAACACTTTCTGGCAACTTGAGTTTGTTATATCTTCTTACAAAAACTGTACCTGCGGTCTTTATGGCATTACTAGATAGTACCTCTTTACCAAAAGGCACTTCGCCAGGAGGCATACCCCTCATAATATTGGTAAAAAGATAGTTCTCGTTTTTGAATGGATGTACAGGGTCTGTACTAGGATATTCTTGAATATCTACCAAACTATCTTCTACAATGACTACCGAAAGATTGTGTTTGAATGGAATATCTTGAAGATAGGTGAGTGAAATACGAAGATTAATTTCACGATTGGCCTTATCGAGTGTAGCAGAAACAGCAAGATTTAACGAGTCTGTTTTATTCAACAAATCATCAATAGCACTTCCCCAAGCTGCTCTACCCAAAATTAAATTACCACCAACTGGAACTCTATCTACACCACCAGTTGGAAGCTGATTGACACCACCATAGACCTCTTTTGAAACGGTAGTTGCATCTGTGTTTCTGAAATCATATTTAGAATCGGAGTGCGGTTTGGTTTGCAAAGGACCAGTGATATACAAACCAATAACTTTAATTCTTCCAGGATTCTGATACTGCTTTTCCTTCAGCAATTCGTGCGCTGCAGGGCAATTAGTACAAGTTTGACCGGTATATTCTTCTACTAATACATTGTGCGGGTTAGCAGCTGGCAAAGAAGACGCAGGAATTGATGTGACACTATCTACAACACCGGCAGCTAAACCAAAATCTATAGCCGGAGCTTTTTCTTTACATCCATACAAGGATAGGAGTGCAATGCCTGCAATTAAAAAATTGTTCTTCATAACCAATTCAAATTAGCGGTACATACAAATTTAGCGATAGCGCAAATACCTTCAAAACTATTGTTGTAAAAAGAGTATTAACGAAGCTGAATAGCCATAAATTGCATTATAACCAATGGCTATTATTCAATTCTGGATTAGCGGCTTCGGCAGCCTCGATAGTAGCAAAAGTAGATAGTGGTTCGCCACGATTTTTACGGATAGCAACTGTATGCTCAAAATGAGCTGCGGGTTTACCATCTTTGGTAGAAACTGTCCAACCGTCGTCCCACCATTTCACGTCTCTTGTACCCATATTTATCATGGGTTCTATGGCTATAACCATACCTTCTTTAAGACGTTTACCGTCCCCACGTTTGCCATAATTGGGTACTTGCGGGTCTTCGTGCAAATTGCGACCTATACCATGACCTACCAGCTCGCGAACTACACCGTATGGATGAACCCGTGATGCATAATTCTCGACAGCAAAGGAAATATCGCCAACACGGTTGTTTTCAGCTGCTTGCTCTACACCTTTGTAAACAGACTCTTTAGTAACCTTAAGCAATGTGAGCGTTTCGGGCTTTACGTTGCCTATAGCAAATGTATAAGCAGAGTCGCCATGATATCCATTTTTGTACACACCGCAATCTATAGTAACTATATCCCCATCGGCTAGTGCATATTGCCCAGGAAGACCGTGTACTATAATATCATTAACTGATATGCAAAGGGAGTATTTAAAACCACTATAACCCTTGAACGATGGAACCCCTCCATTATCTCTAATGAAGGTTTCGGCTAGTGTGTCTATTTCAATTGTTTTGATACCGGGCTTTAAAAATTTTGCCACCTCGGTTAAGGTGGCAGAAACCATTAAAGCGCTATGGCGTATCAACTCAATTTCTTCTTTACTACGTATATGAATCATTGACTTTTACTAAACCCTCGGCGAGGGACCATTAAAATGTAGACTAGCAATAACGCTAACAATATTAAGCAGATACACCACGTGTAGTTGGCTCAGCATTACCTACTGTACGACCGGTGATACGACCTGTCTTCATCAGACCATCATAGTGGTTCATTAGTAAGTAACTTTCAACTTGTTGTAAAGTATCGAGGATAACACCAACACCTATTAACATTGAAGTGCCACCGAAGAAAGATGCAAAACCATTAGTAACACCTAATGCAGAGGCAAAACCTGGCAATATACCTGCCACTGCTAAGAACACAGCACCTGGAAGGGTGATACGATCCATAATAGTAGCGATGTAGTTTGCGGTGTCTTCGCCTGGCATAACACCTGGTATGAAACTGTTATTACGTTTCAGATTGTCAGCCATTTCTGTTGGGTTGAATATCAATGCTGTATAAAAATAAGTGAAAGCAATCACCATTACAGCATATACTACATTGTACCACAAAGATGTATTATCAGTCATAGCACGTACGAAACCAGCTGCAGACTCATTAGTTGTGAAACCTGTAAAAATAGTAGGTATGAACATCATAGCTTGCGCAAAGATGATTGGCATCACACCAGCTGAGTTGACTTTCAATGGAATAAAATCGCGAGAGCCTGATATTTCATTAGAAGCGTTGGTGCTACCAATAATACGACGAGCATATTGAAGAGGTATTCTACGCACACCTTGAGTAAGTAATATTAGACCAATAATTACAACAACAAACATGGCCATCTCAACCAACAACAACAATAAACCGCCGCCGCCACCAACGTTCTTAGAAGAAAACTCTTGTCCGATAGACTGAGGTAAACGAGCAAGGATACCAACCATTATTAATAAAGAAGTACCATTACCAATGCCACGATCTGTAATCTTTTCGCCTAACCACATTACAAACAACGTACCAGCAGTGAGCACTACAACAGTACTGAACCAGAACATGAATGCGCTGAAATCGGGTGAAATAGAGTTGATGAACTGAGGAGAACGAAGGTAAGCTACGTATGCACTAGCTTGGAAAGCAGTAACAATTACTGTTAAGTAACGAGTGTATGAATTAATTCTACGACGTCCACTATCTTCTTTTTGCATTTTGGCAATTTGTGGAATCACAATACCTGCCAACTGCATGAATATAGAAGCGGAGATGTAGGGCATAACACCCAAAGCAAAAATAGAAGCACGACTAAAGGCACCTCCAGCAAACATGTTTAAAATACCAAGTATACCACCTGGACCTTCGCCTTCGTTAAGCTTAGAGGGGTTAATACCAGGAAGTGCTACATAACAACCTACGCGATAAATCAACACCAAAACAATGGTGTAAACGATTCTTTTACGTAGTTCGTCGATGCTCCAGATATTTTTGAGCTTTTCAATAAATTTCTTCACAGTAACTGTTGTTGTTCAAAAAATGAAATGCGAATAAACGATAAAAGACGCATTTTACCAAATGCGTCTTTAGAGTATTTTAGATTATTTCTATTGAGCCTCCTGCTGCCGCTATAGCCTCTTTTGCTTTGCCACTTGCTGCATTTACTTTGAAGGCTATTTTAGATTTTATCTCACCGCTTCCTAGGATTTTAACCAAATCAGTGCGGTTGATAAGACCATTGATGTAAAGAACATCTGGAGTGAACTCTTCGATGTTGTATTTTTCAACAAGGAAGTCGATTTGACCAAGGTTAAACACTTTGTATTCTACACGGAATGGATTGATAAAACCGCGTTTTGGCATACGACGTTGGATTGGCATTTGACCACCTTCGTGACCACGCTTAGACTGGTAACCAGTTCTAGCTTGCTGACCTTTGTTACCACGAGTAGATGTACCACCATGACCGCTACCTTCACCGCGACCAATACGTTTAGTCTTTTTTACAGAACCTTCTGCAGGTTTTAAATTATGCAGTTGCATATTTTACAGTTTTTGAACTTGCGCGGAATGTAAAACCGCTCGCAAATTGATTAAGAAAATTATTTTACTTCTTCTACTTTTACTAAGTGGTGTACAGCTTTTACCATACCCAATATTTGTGGAGTAGCTTCAACTTCTACAGTGTGCAACATGCGACGCAGACCAAGAGCTTTTAGCGTACGCTTTTGACGCTCCATACGGTCTATTCCACTTTTCACCTGTGTGATTTTAATCTTTGACATGTGATGTATTTTTAAAAGTTGCCGTTGGGTAACTTCTTATTGTTATTTAATTATCCGTTGAATACTTTCTTCAAGCTCACGTTGCGTTGCTTAGCTACCTGAACTGGCTCACGAAGAGAACCAAGTGCAGCAAATGTAGCTTTAACCACGTTGTGAGGGTTTGCAGAACCTAATGATTTAGAAAGAACGTCTGTAATACCTGCAGACTCTAGTACTGCACGCATACTACCTCCCGCTATCACACCAGTACCGTGAGCCGCTGGTTTGATAAGAACTTTAGCAGCACCCTCAGCAGCAAACTGCTCGTGAGGAATAGTACCATTCATAACAGGTACACGGATAAGGTTCTTTTTAGCATCATCTATACCTTTAGTGATTGCTTCCTGAACTTCCTTCGCTTTGCCCAGACCATGTCCTACAACGCCATTGCCATTGCCAACTACTACAAGAGCAGAGAAGCTAAAAGCGCGACCACCTTTCGTAGTTTTAACAACACGATTGATGGCTACCACTTTTTCTTGAAGCTCTAGGTCACCACCTTTTATGCGATTGAATGTTGTCTTCATATTGCTTTTATTAGCTGTTGTGAAAAGTGGCATTGGCCACAACCACAATATTCTTTAGTTATTTTTATGAACTACAGCAGTACTGCAGTATAATAATTTGATTAGAATTTCAAACCTCCTTCACGTGCGCCATCTGCAATGGCTTTAACACGGCCATGATACAAATAACCACCACGATCGAATACACAAGTAGTGATACCAACTGCTAGTGCTTTTTGAGCAAGGATTTTACCAACTGAAGTTGATTTTTCGACCTTGTTACCACCAACTGCTGCTACCTCTGCAAGGCGAGAGCTTGCTGCTGCTAATGTAGTACCTGTAGTATCGTCTATAAGCTGAGCGTAGATGTCTTTGTTGCTGCGGAATACAGACAACCTTGGCTTCTGAGCAGTGCCACTTATTTTGGCACGGATACGCCAGCGTAATTTCTGACGACGCATTACTTTAGGATCTGCTGACATTTTATCTATTTTTTTACGGGCTCACCTTGTAAGGTGGCTACCGGGATTATTTAAAATTAATTATTGAATTTACCTTTTACTATTTACCAGCAGATTTACCAGCTTTACGACGAACAACTTCACCAACGAAGCGAACACCTTTACCCTTGTATGGCTCTGGTTTGCGGAGTGCACGGAGCTTTGCTGCTACCTGTCCTACCAGTTGTTTGTCCATAGACTCTAAGCTGATAGTTGGGTTTTTACCTTTTTCTGCTGTAGCAGAAGCTTTAACTTCTGTAGGCAATTCAAAAATGATATTGTGAGAAAAACCAAGTGCAAGATCGATTTGCTGACCAGTAACTGCAGCACGATAACCCACACCTACTAACTCAAGATCGAGACGGAAGCCTTCAGTAACACCAGTAACCATGTTGGCTACTAATGAACGATAAAGACCATGTAGCGCACGATGACGTATTTGGTCTGTAGGACGTTCTATTTTAACTTCATCACCTTCTACTACCACTTTAATATCGCGGTCAAGACTTTGACGAAGTTCACCTTTAGGACCTTTTACTACTACTTGGTTTGCTGGAGTAACACTTAGTGTAACACCTTTTGGCAAACTGATTGTTTTTTTACCTATACGAGACATAATTGAAAATTATAAGGAAAATTGCAGTTGCTTTCAGTTACCGTATAGAGAACTTTATATTCCCAACTGCAATTTCTAAAATGATATTAATAAATGTTACACATTACTTCGCCACCTACATTTTGTGCACGAGCTTCTTTATCAGTCATTACACCTTTAGATGTAGAAACTATAGCTATACCTAAACCGCTTAACACTTTGCGTATTTCATTTGGTTTAGCATATTGACGAAGACCTGGGCGACTTACACGCTCTAAAGATCTGATAGCAGGCTCTTTAGTAACTGGATCGTATTTAAGGGCTATTTTGATGATACCTTGCTTGCTGTCATCTTCAAATTTGTATTTGAGGATGTAACCTTTGTCATAAAGGATTTCGGTGATACGTTTTTTAACGTTTGACGCTGGTATTTCTACCATACGATGGCGAGCCATCTGAGCATTACGAACACGGGTCAGAAAATCTGCTATTGGATCTGTAACCATTTTGAAATTCTAGTTTTTTGTATTGTTTTTCGTTACGAGTATCGATTACATCATTGCAACCGACTTTGAAACATAATATTCAATGAAGAATATTACCAGCTTGCCTTGCGAACTCCAGGTATCTTACCATCAAGAGCCATATCGCGGAACGTGTTACGGCAGATACCGAAGTGACGCATATAACCTCTGGGGCGACCTGTGAGCTGACAGCGATTTTTGAGGCGAACTGGAGAAGCGTTTTTAGGAAGTTTGTCCAATGCTTCGTAGTTACCTTCTGCCTTCAAAGCTGCACGTTTAGCAGCATATTTAGCTACCAGATATTCGCGCTTGCGTTGGCGGGCTTTTACTGATTCTTTTGCCATTTTGCTATTATAAGTTTATTTCGTTGGCAGTGGTTAACTGCCTTCTTACTTAATTAATAAATTAAACTCCGCCAGTTTTAGCCATGTTAGTAAATGGCATACCCAGCTCTTTCAGCAATTCGTAAGCTTCTTCGTTAGTTTGAGCAGTAGTAACGAAAGTGATATCCATACCGCTGATGCGAGGTAGCTTATCGATATTGATTTCGGGGAATATAATTTGCTCTGTGATACCCATTGTATAGTTACCACGACCATCGAAAGACTTTTCGCTGATGCCTTTGAAATCGCGTACACGTGGCAAAGACACAGATACGAAACGATCTAAAAACTCATACATCTTTACGTGACGCAAAGTAACACGACATCCTATTGGCATGTTTTTGCGGAGCTTGAAGTTAGAGATGTCCTTGCGAGAAGTAGTAGCTACTGCTTTTTGACCAGTAACAGTTGTCATCTCGTTTACTGCATCGTCTATCATCTTTTTGTCAGATGTAGAACCTTTTACGCCTTGGTTAAGGCATATTTTTACCAGACGAGGACATTGCATCACTGTCTTGTAACCGAACTTTTTCATTAGTGCGGGTACCACCTCATCTCTATACTTTTTCTGTAAGCGTGGGGTATAAACTGTAGTTGCCATTGTTAAATAACCTCCCCTGATTTTTTAGAAATACGTGAAAAACCTTTTTCAGTGCGCTGACGAGTGATACGTACTGGCGCTTTAGCTTTAGCATCCCACAACATAACGTTTGAGATATTGATAGGTGCTTCTACCTTTACGATACCGCCCTGAGGATTTTGAGCATTAGGCTTCATGTGTTTAGTAACCATGTTAACGCCTTCTACCAAAATACGACCTTCTTGTGGATAAACCGCAAGAACCGTGCGCGGCTGAGCGCGATCTTTATCGTCGCCAGCTACTACCGCAACGCTATCGCCCTTCTTAATATTGAACTTTGGTTTGAATCTCTTGTTCACTGTTATAATATTTGAGTTACACCTCTACCCTATTTTACAATTGGGTTGCAAAGGTACAACATTTTTTACAATACTTCAGGTGCGAGGGAAACAATCTTCATGTAACCCTTATCACGCAGCTCGCGGGCCACTGGGCCGAAGATACGTGTACCGCGTGGGTCGTCAGCATTATTCAGTAGAACTACTGCATTATCATCGAAACTGATATAGCTGCCGTCTTTGCGACGCAATTTGTTTTTAGTGCGAACGATAACTGCTTTTGAAACAGTTCCTTTCTTCATAGCGCCGCCAGGAAGAGCATCTTTTACAGTAACAACGATCTTATCGCCGATACCTGCATAATCTTGCCCTGAGTTACCCAACACGCGTATGCAAAGTACTTCTTTGGCACCGCTGTTATCGGCTACGTTGAGCCGAGATTCTTGTTGTATCATCTTAAAAAGTTACTTAGCTTTTTCAATAATTTCTACCAGGCGCCAGCGCTTAGTTTTGCTTAGCGGGCGAGTTTCCATGATGCGAACCACATCGCCTATGCCGGCTGTATTTTGTTCGTCGTGAGCATGGAAGCTTGATGTTTTTTTAAGAAACTTACCGTAGATCGGGTGTTTCACCTTACGCTCAACAGATACAGTGATGGTCTTCATCATCTTGTTGCTGCTTACTACCCCGATACGGGTTTTCCTGCTTTTTCTTTGGGTCGTCATAATTGACAATATAATTTATTAGATACCTAATGCTCTTTTACGCTGTTCAGTTTTCATGCGCGCTATTTGGCGACGGAGCGTCTTGATAGAAAGTGGATTTTCTACCGGATTAACCGCATGGCTGAACTTCATTCTTTTAAGGCGCATTTCTTCTTCGCCGACTTTTTCTATCAGCGCTTGGTTATCCAGCGAGCGGTATTCGTGCATGATCGCTTTTTTCGAATTTGCCATTTCTATTGATTTTTATCGTAACCAAACGCTATATGGATAGTGATTGGCTTATGTTTTACTTATTGAGCCGTTGCGGCTTATTAACTTAGTATTATTATGCCTCTACATAGTCGTGACGAACGACGAACTTAGTAGCTATTGGGAGCTTTTGAGCAGCGAGCTCAAGAGCTTCTTGTGCCAATTTCTGAGGTACGCCTTCTACCTCGAACATGATAAGACCTGGTTTTACTACGGCTGCCCAGAACTCCAGGTTACCTTTACCTTTACCCATACGCACTTCGGCTGGCTTACGAGTGATTGGCTTATCAGGGAATATGCGAATCCAAACTTTACCTTCACGTTTCATATGACGAGTCATAGCCTGACGTGCTGCTTCTATTTGGCGGTTCGTAATCCACTTAGGCTCCATAGCCTTTAGGCCAAAAGAACCGAACGCTATGGTAGCACCACGTTGTGCATTGCCTCTGATCCTACCTTTATGCGCTTTACGATGTTTAACTTTTTTCGGTTGTAACATTGTTACACTTTTTATTAGAGTATCCTAAAAAATTTGAAATTACCTACGGCCACCTGCGTTGCCACCTGTGCGGCCACCACCACGGCGATCGCCACCTCTGTCGCCACCACCAGAGCGTCCGCCACCACGACGGTCACCTCTGTCGCCACCACGCTCACCGCGTCCTTCGCCACCTTGGAAACCACCTGTTGGGCGATTGCCACGGCTATCAGAATTTGCAGAGAAGTTAGGGTTAAGGTCACGTTTGCCTAATACTTCACCTTTACAGATCCATACTTTCAGGCCTATTTTACCATATACTGTCATTGCATATACCGAAGCATAATCGATATCCATACGATAAGTGTGCAATGGAGTACGTCCTTGTTTGAACTCTTCAGAGCGGGCTATTTCTGCACCGTTAAGACGACCACCAGCTTTTATTTTGATACCCTCTGCACCCATGCGCATTGCGGTAGTGATAGCCATTTTAATAGCACGTTTGTAGCTTACGCGTCCTTCTATTTGGCGGGCAATTGTTTCTCCTACAATCATTGCATCCAATTCGGGACGGCGAATCTCCATGATGTTGATTTGCACGTCATCCTTCTTGGTAAGCTTTTTGAGCTCTTCTTTGATGCGGTCTACTTCGGTTCCACCTTTACCAATGATAATACCTGGCTTAGAAGTGTGGATGGTGATGATCAGTTTACCCAAAGTACGCTCAATAACTATACGAGATATACCGCCTTTGTTGATACGCGCATTGAGGTAATTGCGGATCTTGTGGTCTTCAACCAGCTTCAGGCCGAAGTCCTTTTTCTCGCCATACCACATTGAGTCCCATCCGCGGATGATACCCAACCTGT
>CALRKH020000082.1:0-15066 GCA_943367855.1 Asaia bogorensis
TCCCTATTACATTGTTAGCTACCTCTAGTATGGTTTGTGTACTTCTATAGTTCTGCTCTAGTTTCACCACCTTCACATCCTCATAGTCGTGCTGAAACTGAAGTATATTCTGCACTGTTGCTCCCCTAAATGAGTAGATACTCTGTGCATCATCACCCACCACACATATATTCTCATTGCGCGCACCAAGCAGTTTTATAATCTCATACTGAGCCACATTCGTATCCTGATACTCATCTATCAGTATGTACTTAAACCTACCCTGATACTTTGCCAAAGCATCTGGGAACTTAGTAAGTAGTACATACATTTTAAACAATAGATCATCAAAATCCATTGCGCCATTCTTGAAACAACGTTTCCAGTAGCTTTCATAAATGTCAGCTATCAACGGTCGCTGGCTTCGGCTATCCTCTTGTTGTATGCTACTATCATTCCTGTAATAATATGGATCTATCAAGCTATTCTTAGCCGCAGATATTCTGTTATATATAAAAGCAGGCTTGTAGTGCTTGTCATCCAGGTTCATCTCCTTCACTATTGCCTTCACTATACCTTTTGCATCTTCCGAGTCGTATATAGTAAAGTTGGCAGGGAAACCCAATTTAGTGGCTTCAGCGCGTAGTATGCGTGCAAATACTGAGTGAAACGTGCCTATGTATAAGTTTCTGGCTTCAGTGGTGCCTAGTGCTTTCTCCACACGCTCCTTCATCTCTGCCGCAGCTTTGTTGGTAAAGGTCAGGGCAAGTATGTTGAACGGATCTACCCCACTGCGCATGAGGTGAGCTATGCGCGATGTCAATACTTTAGTTTTACCACTGCCCGCTCCTGCTACTATCATTATAGGGCCATCTATATGCTCCACAGCTATACGCTGATTATCATTCAACCCTTCTAAATAACTCTGCATCTCGCAAATTTACAGCCCAACCATTTCCATTTCGTATATGGGGATAAGTTTTATAACAAACAACACTCTTAGGCTATTCCTATCGCATTATTTCAAATGTAGCAACCTGTCTCATACCATCAGTTACTACCTCTAGCATGTATGTGCCTTGCACTAGTGTATGCACATCCACACTTATGGTTGCTCCACTTATTGTAGGCTCATACCTATCTAGCAGCACCCTACCAGCTACATCCAGCACACGTATGTTGCCTCCCTTGGCTGTAGTAGTATTACAGTTTATATGTAGTTCATTTGACACTGGGTTGGGGTAATGCACCATACTCATACCTTTTTGCGCTACGTCTAGCACCCCTACACCGCTAGGCCTGCACACCATATAGGTCTGCAATACACTATCCGAAGCTGTCCCTGTTTTATTAAACTTAATCGTTGCATAATGACAGCCAGGTGTTACAGTAGATAGCAATGAAACAAATCGAAAAGAATTACTACCCGGCAGGGCTGCTACATGTTGAACACTCAATACTGGCCATAATGTATTGAATGAAAAACAGTTATTAGCATCACATAGCCCTGTTGCCACTTGCCAATCCGTAGGAAAGTCTGACGACAACACTCGCCAGTCTACTCCTATACTAGCACCTCCCAACACGCCAAACGAGTTAGTAACATCAGTATCGTTTACAGCTGTTACATATACCGTATCCATTGCAGTGGTGAGACTTTGGGCACATACAGCAACAATTTGGCAAAATAGCTGCATCATAATAATGTAAAACAACTTCTTCATTTCGTACATTTTGGCGTTACAGTATTAACAAAAAAGCCACCCTATAAGAGTGGCTTCTATTTATCCATTATTAATTACAATTATTGTTTAGTGAACTTACGTGTAGTAACTATGTCACCGCGAGAGTTCAACAATCTTACAAAGTAGATACCTGATGGCAAGTTCTCAATGTTAAGGCTAGCACTATTATTGTCTGTAGCTCTAAACAGGTTCATTTGCTTGCCTATAATGTTGTAGATAGCTATGTTCTTCACATCAGCAGATGGCTCATACACCACATTTACATTGTTTGATGCTGGATTCGGGTACAATACAACATCACTTGTAGAACGTACAACATTCACACCTGCTGGTATTTTAGTAACAGTGTATGTTTCTAATACTGTATCAGCAGACGTTCCGAATTTATTACCCAGTCGCACTTTTAAGAAATATGGACCTGCAGTTGCTGTAGATGTCAAGTCGAGCTGAACATGAAAATCTCCAGCACCAGGTGCATACACACATTCTTTAGTGGCTGTAGGCCACACATCCGTATGACACAGATTAGCATCACATATACCTAGGCCAGCTATCCAGTCTGTAGGGAAGTTGGTAGCAGATACACGCCACTGTATAGTAATGTTAGATGACTGCGTATTAGTAATGTTATTGTATATGTTCATAGTACCTGGCACATTCACAGATGTATCAGTATGCTGAACGTTAAAAGTCAACTGCGCATTAGCTTTATTGGCAAAACATGCAGCAGTGAGGGCGAGGATTGTAAACAGTTTTTTCATCTTATCAGATTTAACCACACGCAATTTACACATAATTTATTCTAGCAACAAAAAAATTGTGGTGAATTCGCTATTTAGCATTTCTTTAGCTATACACTCAAATAGAATGAGCGTATGGATTCATCTCCATACGCTCACTGTTTTTTATCTCTTATTGCTTGTTATTTCATTACACTAAATTGGGCACTAGCCACGCCTGTAGCTGTTATTATTCGTACATGATACATACCGTTAGCCAATTGCGCTACTGGCAGTTGTACGCTATTAGTACCAGCAATCATTTTATGAGCACCTTGGCTCCATACCACACGGCCCAGCATATCCACCACCTCTACACTCACTTCACTAGCCTCTTGCAGGTCAAATATTACTTGCGCAACATGATTAGCTGGATTAGGTGCCACAACAAAGTGTTGCACACCTGCCGACAGCTCATCTACTCCAAGACTGATACCAAAATTCTGACTATTGAGCACTGCACCGCTTGTACCATCTATTAGCAGCACTACACCATGTAGTTTATTAGTAGTCCAGCTAGTGCTAAGCGGCTTATTAAATGTATAAGTATAGTCTGTGCTATGACTCATACTAGCGGGCAACAGACCTGCACCTCCTGCTGGATCTGGGTCTATGGACCTCGCTACAAAGTCGTAGTTCATCTGACTCGCAGGTATTGGATTAGGCAATGCATTATAGTTCACACCTCCTCCACTCAAAAATACTGATGACGAACCGCTGTAGGCATTAGCCTGAGCCCATCCTGCTCCAGTGCCTGTCACATCGTTTTCTGTCATCACCAAAGCTAGCTTAGCTCCAGTTAAGGCCAGTGCAGGACGAACTTTTACATCCACAGACAGGTTACTACCAGTGAGTGTTGGAGTAGTAGTTATATCAGCAAATCCAAAGTCAGTAGCATGTTGTGTATATACATATAATAGTTCACTAGGGTCTCTTTCCATTCTTCTATCCACCACTACCGATGGGTAACCTCCTATCTGCCCTCCCAACCAACTATCATATGCTGGCACTTCCATTGGGTCACTATTATGTACTGCTACTAGGCTCACATTATCTCCATAGAGCACATGCAGTGAGTCCATGTATACAAGCCCTCTTGGGCACCATTGGCACCAGGTGCCCGTTCCTTCTTCTATAGCTAGCTTCTTGGTGGGCAAAAAAGCCACCGTATTGAGTCTGTTATTGGCCGCACTATCATTAACTGGGTTAGTATCTCCTGCCAGCTCCGCCCAAACCTTTAAATTATAAGCACCTACTGCACTTGGCAATGTAACTGGGGTGGTAGCAGTAAATGTTCCACTTGTAAACGGTGCTATGCTTACTCCAGTTACAGGGTTAGTTACTACTGCTCCTCCATTAAACACATACTTCACATCAAATGAAGTTACCGTACTCCCCCCATTATTGAATACTGTACCTGTTATGGTCACACCGCTTCCAGCCAAACCATATGAGTTAGGCGTCCCTTCAAGTGGTGCAATTGATGTGAGCGCTAGCTCGTTGGCTGGTGGTGCCATCACTTCTACATCATCTATTCCAAAACCAAACAACCAACCGCCATTATCCTTATATCTGAATCCAATTTTCAGGTTCGACATACCTGCATAGGCACTCATATCTATATACCTCGGCTCCCACCAGTCCGCTGCATTTTCTGTTAGGGTAGTCAACACGGTCCATGTGGTACCTCCATCAGTAGACACTTCTACAGTTGCATTTTCCGATGCTCCACTATATGTACCAGCTAAATAACTACAAGCAAACTTCAGCCACCAAGATGACCCTGTTCCTAAACTGAATACAGGCGACATCAAAAATGAATTGCCATTATTGGCACCTGGGTACTTGTCATCATTTACAGCTACAAAACGCGTGTGTGGCGACATAGGAAAATCAGAACTACCTAAACTTGTATTAGTACCCGATAACCAACCAGTACTATCCGTTAGCACACCTGCCGCTACCGTCTGCGACCAACCTGCTGGCAGTGCACTGCCAGTAGTCGTTTCAAAATTTTCGGTTAGCTGCGCCGTGGCAACGCCAGTTGTAGCTATGGCTACCATCATGCCAAGTAAGTGTTTCTTCATAAACTGTTAGTTTTCATAAAGTTATACATTAAATAAATAAAAACAAATAAGGGTGCAGCTATTAGCCGCACCCTTTCTATCAGAAGTATTTTCCGATTATTTTTCTACTGTCAGGCGCTCTACTGTGCTACCTTTTTCAGTTGAGATAAGTACTACATAGTTACCAGGAGCAACATTCTTAGTATTGATAGTAACGTTCTGAACACCTGCGTTCATGTTACCGTTTACTACTTCACTTACCACTTTACCAGTGTACTCCATCAAACGTACTGATACATTACCAGCTTCTTGCAAGCTGAATTGCAAGTTAGCTACTTCAGTAGTTGGGTTAGGATACAACTTAATGTTGTCAACTGTTGCCATTGTGCTTACTGTAGACATAAGACCAGCAGGCAATGACCATATAGATTGCATGATAGTCCCGTTAGACTCGTCTTGTACCCAAGCTACTACTTCGCTGTTTGTGTATGGATTAGCCCAGAACATGTTGCTACCCTGTGTAGGATAAGAAGACACACCAGCTGTCCAGTTACCCGCAGTGTAAGTAAGAGCAGTGTCAACGAAAGTTTGCTCTACACCATCTGTCCAAGATGTAACCGTACGACCAGATGCTGAAGGCAACATTCTGCGCATTACGTGGTGATATTGAAGCTGTGTAGTAGTGTTAGTAGTATTTTCATAATACTTGTCCATTACTGCAACGTGTACTTTGTAGTTACCAGTTTTTGTGAAACGTGGAGTAACTTTCAATACCACACCTATTTTACGGCCAACTGTATCTACAGTGTAGTTTACAGACATGTCTATGAACGATGGATTCGCTTTAGATGCATCCAACTCAGCAGTTAATGCTGTAGTAGTTGATGCTGCTGTTGCAGGCAAGCCATTTACAAAACGATCAGGAATACCAGATACACCATAATAAGTGCGGCGGATAGAACCATCGTTATTGTAACTTCTGTCAGTACCTGGTGAAGGCCAGTTCATTTGATACTTAACTGTGCTTACGCGAGATGCAGATGTGTTTACACCATAAGATGTACACAATGGATCATAAATATTATTGAATGCACGGCATGGAGGACATGTAGAAGATGTAAACTCTTCTATCAAACCCCAACGGTTAGATGTAGCAGATGCCAGTGTAAATGTAGATGATCTTGCAGAATCCACATCTGTATTAGCTACACTATTCACATCAGTTATTACTACATTCACTGTGTTCAATCCAGCTATTGCACCAGACATTGCAGTAGTAAATGTAAAAGCTTGTGAAGAGTATGCAGGAACACTAACACTGGTAAAGTTCTGAGTTACTGGCGTTCCACCATTGATAGTGTACTTAGCAGTAAACGATGTAATAGGCACGCCAGAGTTCTCTAACAGAAATGACAATGATTGACCATTTGCAGAGATTCCATTATTGATGCTGTTGTAACCAAGTGCAGTTACTTTAGCACTACTCGCAGTCAAATTAATAACTTCTACGTTATCAAGAGCCAATCCCAAAAGATGGTCATTGTCGTCAGAATAGCTGAAAGCTATCTTTACGTTCGTACCAGTACCCAATGGAGCCAAGCTAGTGTGACCTGTGTGCCAAGTACCGTTGAATGCCCAACCTTCCAATGTATCAAGCGGAACCCAAGTAGAACCACCATCTGTAGAACCCCACACATATGCTTCTTCAGTAGCACTGGTTGCAGAGCGTGTAGCGTTAAAGTAGTAATATTCGTAATTCAACCATGCAGATGTAGTTCCAGATAGTGAAAACACTGGAGACTCCAATCTTGCATTAAGGTGAGATATTGGCGCTGCGGTTGTTCCCGAGTCGTTCCAATCATCCAACAACGCTATTTGTGTAGCGTGCGCTGGTGATGTTACACCCGTTGCAGATGCCCAACCAGTTGTAGTTGGCGCAGCCCAGTTAGCTACTTTCCAGCCACCTGCTGGTGGTGTAGCTGTGCCTGTTTGTGTCCATGATGCTGGTAGTGACCCAATAGTAGCACTATTGAAGTCCTGAGACCAAATCACTTGTGCATTTGCTTTCGGCGCTAGTACAAGGCCGGCAAGTGCGATACTTAGTAAAATCTTTTTCATTCTCTTTTTTGTTTACGAACGGAATAAATGGTCGTTAAAATTATGGGTTTCTAACAATTTAACAAAAAATAATCAAAAGCTAACAGCAAATTCACCCCAATTATTTTTTTACTCTATGTTGTAGCTTACACTACCGTCTTTTTCGTCCTTCAGCAATATGCCCGATGCTGCTAACTGGTTCCTAATCAAGTCGCTAGTAGCAAAATCCTTTCGCTGTTTCGCCTCTTTTCTGATGTCTATCAGCAAAGACAATACTTTGTCAAGCTTATCAGTTTGCTGCACTTGCAGTGGCTGCATTCCTAATATATCCTCCAGGTAAACATTAAACGTTTCTTGCAATAGTGCAAAGGTTGATGCTGATAATGCATTACTTGCCACTTGGCCACCCTTAATACTATTGATCACCGGTGCCAGTTCAAAGAGATTCGCTATTACTTTGGCAGTATTCAGGTCATCATTCATAAAATCGGCACATTCCATGCACCAGTTACGCACTTGCTCATCAAGTGCAGCATTAGCAGGTGTATCGTTGCCACCATGCGTCAGTTTTCGCAGCACCTCGTAGGCCTCCCACAGGCGCTTAAAGGCGCGCTCACTTGCCTGCAATGCCTCATTGCTAAAGTCCAGCGTACTTCTGTAGTGTGTTTGCAACACATAAAAACGCACCACCATCGGGTGATAAGGCTGTTCCAGTATTGGATGTGTGCCTGCAAACAACTCAGAAAGCTTTATGACATTATTATAACTCTTTCCCATCTTCTTACCGTTGATGGTTATCATGTTATTATGCATCCAGTAGCGCACAGGCGCATGTCCGTGTGCTATAGTGCTTTGTGCTATCTCACTCTCATGATGCGGAAACTGTAAATCCATCCCTCCACCATGTATGTCAAAAGATTCGCCCAGATATTTGCTACTCATGGCCGAGCACTCAATATGCCAACCCGGAAAACCATCACCCCACGGGCTGCGCCAGCGCATTATGTGCTGCGGTGGTGCATTTTTCCATAGTGCAAAGTCGGCTTTATTTCTTTTCTCCTCCTGTCCATCTAGCGCTCTAGTGGTTTCTAGCTGGTCTTCCAACACTCTGCCACTTAGCTTTCCATACGGATAGTCGGCTGCATACTTTGCCACATCAAAGTATACCGAGCCATTTACCTCATAGGCATAACCCTTCTCTATGATAGTCTCTATCATATTTATTTGCTCCACTATATGCCCTGTAGCTGTGGGCTCTATTGAGGGCTCTTCACAGTTGAACATCCGCATACCATTATGAAACATTGAGGTATACTTATGCACCATTTCCATGGGCTCCAGCTGCTCCAGCTTTGCCTTCTCACTTACCTTATCTTCTGCATCCCTACCCTCTTCTTCAAAATGGCCTGCATCTGTTATGTTGCGCACATAGCGCACTTTATATCCCAGATGTTTCAGGTAGCGCTGCACTACGTCAAATGTGATGTAGGGCCTTGCATGACCCAAATGCGACTCACCAGATACGGTAGGCCCACAAACATATAGCCCCACATGCCCCTGCGTTATTGGCTCAAACTGCTCTTTCTGACGAGTATACGAATTGTATATATGAAACTCAGACATAAAATTTATTCTTGAAAATTATTTAACCGAAAATATACTGCGCCCTTTTATTTACATACGGCAGAGCGCAATCCTTACAATATCCATCTTATTGCACACAACATCGCAATTCGCACACCAAAACAATCAACGACAAAAAGATAAATAAGCCTTATTCATCTCGCAAATATAGATAAGTTAACCGTTTAGATGCTGCGGCTTTAGCGCTAAATAGCCTATTGACAACATTAATACTATTTTTGCACCCTTACTCATATTATTTATGAATCTCATTGCAGAACTCCAGGAAAGAAACCTGATACAAGACATAATGCCAGGCACCGAGGAACAGCTACTCAAAGAAATGACCGCTGCATACATCGGCTTCGACCCTACTGCCGATAGCCTTCACGTTGGTAGCCTACTACCCATCACTCTGCTTATGCGCTTGCAGCAGGCAGGGCACAAGCCTTATGCACTTGTAGGTGGCGCCACTGGCATGGTAGGAGACCCAAGTGGTAAATCGGCCGAAAGAAACCTGCTGGACCTCGACACTATACGCCAAAACTGCGACGGCATCAGAAGCCAACTCGAAAAGTTCCTCGACTTCGACACCGCCAAGCCCAATGCTGCCGTTATGGTCAACAACTACGATTGGTTCAAAAACATCTCTTTTCTCGACTTCATTCGCGATGTCGGAAAACACATTACCATCAACTATATGATGGCAAAAGACTCGGTACAGAAACGCCTGGAAACTGGCATGTCTTTCACAGAGTTCACCTATCAGCTTATTCAGGGCTACGACTTCTTTCACCTCTTCACCCAGCACAATGTAAAATTGCAAATGGGCGGAGCAGACCAGTGGGGCAATGTAGTAACTGGCACAGAACTCATTCGTCGCAAAAACGGTGGAGAAGCATTTGCTTTCACCTGCAAGCTGGTTACCAAAAGTGATGGCAGCAAATTTGGCAAGTCCGAAGGTGGAAATATATGGCTCGATAGAAACAGAACTTCACCCTACCAATTTTATCAGTTTTGGCTCAATCTGCCAGATGCCGATGCTGCTAAATTAGCACTGGTATTCTCCTTTAAGCCCGTAGCAGAGTTGAAGGCTCTTATAGCCGAGCACGAAATAGCACCCAACCTACGCCAACTGCAAAAAGCGCTGGCCGAAGAGATGACTACGCTCGTTCACGGCGAGCAAGACACTGTAGCCGCACGCGAAACATCTGAAAAACTGTTTGGCCAGTCGCCAGTAGAGGCACTACGTGCTTTGACAGAGCAAGAACTATTAGACACCATGGATGGAGTGCGCCAGGTAAATGGCAATATGCAATCTCTACAAGAGGGCATAGACCTTATCAGTTTCTTAGCAGAGTGTGGCATATTTGCCTCTAAGGGCGAAGCACGAAAAATGCTACAAGGTGGCGGCATTAGCATCAACAAAGAAAAAGTATCAGCTATCGATACAAAGCTCACCCCTCAACACCTACTCACTGGCAAATACATCTTATTACAGAAAGGTAAGAAAGACTTCACACTCGCCATATTTTCTTAATGCAACTATTGCACTAGCAGTAGTTGTCGCTCATAATGCTCACCTGCTCTGGCTTGCACACTATACACGCCTGGCACCAATGGTAGCGATATTTTGTAGGCGGTGCCTCCAGGCACCGCCTCTTCATATACCCTCCTACCCATCGCATCTGTCACCTGCACACGCACTTCCACGCCTGCACGCATATATGCTATACTAAAGGCTCCACCTGCACTCGGCTGAGGCCATATACGTAATAGACCCACTCTATCATCTGCTAAAAACTCACTTGCTCCCACTGGCATACAACCCACCGTGTCCACTCGCACATATACAGTCACATACACTGCCGAAAGTCCATCATTTACCTTATAGCGCAGCGTATCCCCTCCCACATATCCAGCACTAGGCTCATATTGCATCCCTACTGGTTGCATCACACCTCCTGTAGCCAGCACACTATAGCTTCCTGTTGCTGTGCCATGTAGTGGCCCACCGTGCAGCTCCCAACGCAACTCCTGACCTGAATTCAGCTCTTCCACTGTCAACTGCGTGTCTATATTCACGGTCGAATCTCGGCACACTACCACTACTGGCGTATCCTCTTGCAGCACTTTTGGTATACTATTGTGCACACGCACCTTACGCAGTCTCCTATTATACCTGTCTGCTATATACACATTTCCCGTATCGTCTACATATATCCCCTGGGTAGCATTCAATGTCGCTGCTGTTGCTGCTCCGCCATCTCCACTATACCCCATCACTCCTGTTCCTGCATACTTCCTTATCACACCATCTGCCCCCACTCGCCGCACCACATGCTGCCCACCACAACTGATATACAGATTCTTTGCCGCATCTAACGCTATGTATATCACGTTCAAAAACGAAACCGAGGTTGCTGCTACATCATCTCCACTATAACTACCCGACATCGGGTATACAGGCCCTCCGCCTGCCAAGGTGCTCAGCCTACCTGTGCGCACATCTATCTTTCGCACTCGGTAATTCCCTCCCTCTGCAAAATAAATATGACCACTATCATCCACACATATACTTCTGGGGTCGCGTATATATGCAGCACCTGCTATAGTTCCATCTACAGAATAGCCTGCAGTATCTGGTGTGCCTGCTATTGTATTTATGATGCCTAGCCTGTTCACTTTCCTGATACAATGCGCACCGTTATCTGCTATATAGATATTGCCTGTATCATCTATCGCTATTCCCATTACTCCCCTCATCATTGCCGCAGTTGCAGGTCCTCCATCACCACTATGGCCAGGTACCCCCGTGCCGGCTACTGTTGTTATGATGCCAAAAGTATCTATCTTCCTCACTGTAGCGCCTTGTCTTACATAGATATTACCCAGTTTATCGGCCGCAAAAGATGTTATATTATTTATTCTTGCTAAGGTAGCTACTGCTCCATCGCCAGTGTACCCGAAAATACCAGTTCCTCCAATAGTTGTTATAATACCTGCAGTGTCTATTTTTCTTAGCCTATTGCCTCCCTCAGTATAGATATTTCCTTTTTTATCGCAGTATATTGCCTGTGGTACATTTAGCCCGCAAGCAGTAGCAGCTATACCATCTGCTCCATTTGTCGCACTCCCATCTCCTGCTATTGTACTTATCACTTGTCCATTTACTACCTCACACAATATCAATAACAATAAAAACACTAATAAACGCCCCATGTTTGCTGTTTTACTCACTTGATATATACTCATTATAAATGTACTACTAAATATTCTGCTACAAATACAATAGGGACGGAAATTTCCGTCCCTATTGTAAATTAATAGCTCCTTACTCTACTCCTGATTACGCATCTTTACCATAGTCAGTATAGTTGCTATTGCTACTGTCTCCCCTGTTTCGTCATACACATCTACCAACCATTTCACTATACCTTTAGCTATATCTTCTGGGCTGCGTTTCTCTTGCCCTATTTTCTCTTTCACCGTCAGGCGCACCCCTATAGTCATTCCCGGATACACAGGCTTAGTAAACCTGCATTCATCTATACCGTAGTTCAGCAATACAGGCCCCTTCTTAGCATCTACAAACAGCCCAGCCGCCTTCGATAGTATAAAGTAGCCATGCGCTACCCTACCCTCAAAGATGGTACCCTCTAGCGAGGTAACATCCATGTGTGCATAAAAGTTATCTCCGCTCACATTGGCAAAGTTGGTAATATCCGCTTCTGTTACAGTATGCTTGGCCGTCACCAGCGTTTCACTTATTTGCAGGTCTTCAAAGTACTTTTTGAAAGGGTGCACATCCGTTTCTATCTGCTTGCCATACTGCTGATATACGCCCGTAATACGGCTAATTGTCGTTGGAGAGCCTTGTATAGCTGTGCGTTGTAGATAGTGCATTACTCCTCTTTTGCCACCCATCTCTTCACCTCCACCAGCACGGCCTGGGCCACCATGCACCAGCATCGGCATCGGCGATCCATGTCCTGTACTCTCTTTGGCACAGTCGCTATTCAGCACCAGTACTCGACCATGCATGCTGGCTGTGCCCAGCACTATGTCGGTGGCTATATCGTCATCTGCCGTCACTACAGAGCATACCAGCGAGCCCTTACCCATCTTAGCCAGCTCCACAGCATCATCAGTAGTATCATACGGTATTATGGTAGACACTGGCCCAAATGCCTCTATGTTATGACAATCAGTATACTTGAACGGATCTGTATTAAGGAAGATAAGCGGTGGTAAAAATGCTCCGCGCTCCTTGTCTGCACCCATCACTTCAAACTCATCCAGGTTTCCTATCACTATCTGCTGAGTTTGCGCCAGTTGTTGCACTTTCTCTTTCACTTCATTGCGTTGGCTTATACCCGCAAGTGGCCCCATACGCACCTCTTTTATAGCAGGGTCGCCCACTACTGTTGTTTGCAGGCGTTTACCCAGCGCTATCTGCACATCCTCTACCCTATCTGCTGGTACTATTATGCGGCGTATAGCCGTACACTTCTGCCCAGCCTTGGTAGTCACTTCTCTCACCACCTCTTTTATAAACAGGTCAAACTCCGCCATACCCGGATACACATCCTTACCTAGTATGCAACTGTTTAGCGAGTCTGCTTCCATATTAAATGGCACAGCTTCCGATAGTATTCTTGGGTGCGACTTCAGCATCCTGCCCGTAGAGGCCGATCCCGTAAATGTCACTACATCCTGCGTTTCTATACTATCCAGTATGCCCCTAGCTGAGCCACATATCAGCTGCAAGCTACCCTCTGGTAGAATACCCGATTTTATAATTTCTCTAAATACAGCTTCAGTCAGGTAAGACGTCAGCGTAGCAGGCTTCACTATGGCAGGCACTCCAGCTAGCAGGTTCACAGCTATCTTCTCTAGCATACCCCATACCGGAAAGTTGAACGCATTGATGTGTATAGCCACACCCTCCTTAGGCACCATTATATGATGACCTATAAACGTATTATTCTTTGATAGCTTAGCTGCCTCACCATCCACATAAAAGCGCGAATCCGGAAACTGCTTACGCAGGCTCGCATAAGTAAACAGGTTGCCTATGCCACCCTCTATATCCACCCAAGAGTCTGCCTTGGTAGCACCAGTACAGGCACTTATTTCATAGAAGTAATCCTTGCGCTCTAGCAGATACATAGCCAATGCCTTAAGCATCCTGCCTCGCTCCTGAAACGTCAGCTTGCGCAGTGCAGGTCCCCCTACTTTTCGCGCATACTGCATCATACCCCCAAAGTCAAGCCCCGCACTGCTGGCAGTGTAAATAGCGGCTCCGGTCACTGCATGATGCAGCACTTCTCCATCGCCCGATGGTGTCACCCATTTCCCTTCAGCGTAATTCGCCAATTGTGTTAACGACATATTTCTAAAGACTTTTTTATAGTTAGTTCAATAAATTGTTATCTCCTGCACTAAAACTCCCAACCTATATCCTTTCGGTAATACATACCCTCATAGCTTATCTGTTCGGCAGCTACATAGCTACTTGCTAGCGCCTCTTTTATGGCAGTGCCATAAGATGTTACTGCCAGCACACGCCCCCCACTAGTCACCACAGCACCATCTTTTATTGCCGTCCCTGCATGAAACAGCAAACTATCAGTAGGAGCATCCAGTCCTGTCATCACTTTACCCTTGGCATAGTCGCCCGGATACCCACCCGACACCAGCATCACAGCTCCTGCGGCTTTACTACTATGGCGCACCTGCACATCTTTCAGGCTCCCATTGGCCATTGCCAATATTAGCTCCACCAGGTCATTTTCTAGTCTGGGCATCACCACTTCTGTTTCAGGGTCGCCCATGCGGCAGTTATACTCTATCACATACGGCGCAGCTCCTACTTTTATCAGCCCAAAGAAGATAAAACCGTTATATACTATGCCCTCTTGTTGCAGTCCACGCACTGTTGGCTCCACTATCTGGCTCACCACCTGTTGCATAAAGACATCATTAGCAAAGGGCACCGGCGATATGGCTCCCATCCCACCTGTGTTCAGGCCTGTGTCGCCCTCGCCTATACGCTTATAGTCTTTAGCCTCTGGTAGTATCACGTAGTGGCTACCATCTGTAAAGGCAAATACCGAAAGCTCTATACCATCCAGAAACTGCTCTACCACCACTTTTGCACTCGCCTCACCAAACTGGCGCTCTTTAATCATTGCGCTAAATGTTTCCAGTGCTTCCGCTACACTTGTGGCTATCACCACACCTTTGCCGGCTGCCAACCCATCTGCTTTCAGCACTATAGGGGTTGGGTGGCTACTAAGGTAGGCTACACCCTCTTCATAGTTGTCAGCCGTAAATTCTCTATAGGCGGCTGTAGGTATTTGGTGGCGCTCCATAAATTTTTTAGAGAATGCCTTACTACCTTCCAGCTGAGCTCCTTCTTTAGATGGCCCTGCTACTATTATATGTTGCAACGCAGCATCACCCTTCACAAAATCGTAAATACCTGCCACCAACGGGTCTTCGGGGCCAGGCAACAATATATCTATATTCAGGTCTAGGCAAGCCTGCTTAATAGCTGCAAAATCAGTAACAGCAATAGGCAAATTTTCACCATATTGCATAGTGCCCGCATTACCTGGCGCTATATATAAATTATCGCAAAGTGGACTGCTTTTTAGTTTCCAAGCCAGGGCACACTCCCTTCCGCCTGCCCCCAAAAGGAGGATATTTTGTTTTTTGGCCAACATAACTGCAAAAAAACTAAAAAAATACAGCGCCCCGGCTAATTATTTT
>CALRKH020000083.1:0-14927 GCA_943367855.1 Asaia bogorensis
AATGTTTTGTGCTGGCCCTGCGTACATTTTGTCTCGGCGAGGGTCCAGATTGTTGCAGAAGCGCCAGAGGGTATCGGCTATTTCGGTTACATCTACAGTATGCTCTACGTAGATAATCATTTTAGTGCCTTGTATTTCTGCACGGCTGCAAAGGGCGTTGTGAAGCTCTGGCAGGTGCCCTTTGCGGTTTTTGCGCACGGATACAAAGAGCACCGGAATATCCATATTGCGAGCCAGGGTGGCATTGATGGCGTTTATTTCGGGCAGGGCTGCTATGATAGCCTGCTCGGTGAAGCCAGCAGGCAGCTTGTAGGGCAGCAGAGGCTCGGTAAGTTCTTCTTCGGTTTTGCGGGTGCCATCTATACACATTTTGCCTCCGAAGCCCATCTTGGAGCAGCTATGATCGAGCACATCCATTGGGCCCTGACTAAAGTATATATCTGTAGCTGGGTTGAGGTTGTTGAAGACCTCTTTGGCCAAGGCAGCGTAGTCGTCAATTTTTACACCAGTTTGCTTGTAGCCATCGGCTAGTACTAGTATTTTGTTGAACATCATTTGGCCGGCACCCCACATGGCGTTCATCACTTTTTGTCCCTGGCCGGGATAATCTTTGTTGATAGTAGCAATGACCAGATTGTGGAACACACCTTCTACGGGCATGTTCATATCGTCTATCTCAGGCACCATGGTCATCTTGATGGGTGTGAGGAATATGCGCTCTGTGGCCTTGCCTATCCAGGCATCTTCTTGCGGAGGTATGCCCACAATTGTAGCCGGATAAATGGCGTCCTTGCGGTGGGTGATGGCCGTGACATGGAATCGCGGATACCAGTCGGCAAGGGAGTAGTAGCCGGTGTGGTCGCCAAATGGGCCTTCCCAGATGAGGTCTTCGGCGGGGTCTACATATCCTTCTATGATAAAGTCGGCATCGGCAGGTACTTCAATATCTGGTTGGGTGATACACTTTACGAGTTCTACTTTCTTTTTGCGCAAGAAACCAGCCAGCATGTATTCATCTACATTGTCGGGCAGTGGTGCAGTGGCTGCGTAGGTGTAAACAGGGTCGCCACCGAGGGCTACAGCAACGGGCATACGCTTACCCAGCTTTTTGTATTCGTTATAGTGTCTGGCAGACACTTTGTGTCTGTGCCGGTGCATACCAGTCATAGTTGGGTCGAAGACCTGCATGCGATACATGCCTATGTTTCTCATGCCTGTTATAGGGTCTTTGGTATGTATGGCCGGCAGTGTGATGAATGGACCACCGTCTTGTGGCCAGCACTTGAGCACAGGTAACAGGCCGAGGTCGGGTTTGGTCATTACTACCTCTTGGCAGGCACCTTTGCCGCTCACAACCTTGGGCATGTAAGAGGCGAACTTGCCGAGCTCGGGTAGCATAGCCAGCTTATCGAGCAGGCCACTTTTGGGTGCAGACATTTTTTTGAGTAGTCCGTCCACATCGTTCATGGCATCGTCTAGATGGTTGATGCCGAGCGCCATGCACATGCGTTTGTCGCTGCCCATAGAGTTGATGAGTACCGGGAAGTTGGTGCCGGTGTTTTCGAACAACAGTGCTTTGTTTCGGTGCCCAGCTTTAGATATACGGTCTGTTATCTCGGATATCTCCAAAACTGGGTCTACAAAGGTTTTAATTCTTACAAGCTCTCCCGCCTGTTCCAACGCATCTACAAATGCTCTCAGAGATTTATAAGCCATGGTGCAAATTTAGGGTAAGGTAAGTACCGAACTACATCAAAATGTTGATGTAGATATAACTTGTAAGAATAGGACGAAGCAAGAGTAAATATTTAGCATATGAATGGGTGGTGAGCAATATAGTAGCGCCTATTACAAAAAAAACACCCCAGCACATACACTCATATAAATAGGTGTTGCTGCTGGGGTGGTGGTATGCGGGTAGCTGATAGGCTAGCCTAGTGGCAGTGGTATGCTGGCGGAGACCTGTAACTGTGCTGGCGCATAGAGTTGTGGTGCTCTTAGGCTATCGTCTTCGAAGCTGAGTTTGTAGCGAAGCTCGCGTATGCGATAAGGCTCGGTTCGGGTTTTGGTTTTAGCAGCCATGCGTATCAGCTTGCCCATGTAGGGGGCTGTTGGTGCCCAGCCATGCAATAGCTTGTGCAGGTGCCACTCTAGCTCCAGGTGCTGCAAGGCATCGGCCCGGCTGGGGAGCGGACTGAGGTGGTCGGTATCGGAAAGTGGCTGGGTGCATAGTGAGAGTAAGACGATGCCTGTAGCTGTCTGCACACTACCAGCCTGATTGGTAAAGGTCCAATCTTCGAAGTCTATTAACAAACAAGGCCAGGCCACGGCTGGGCGACCCTTGGCTGATAGCTGACCGGTGTCGGCAGCTATGTATGCCAGCTGTGGTGCCTGAGCCGACAATAGCTCTTGCAGCTCTAATATGATATGTGCGAATGGTGAATTCATAGATGTGTGATGGTGGATGATAAACTAAGGTTGGGGAATGCCATATGTACGCTGCCAATATTGGGGGTGGATGGTGGTGAGCTGCGCCAACTCTTTATCTATAGCTATGCGCTGAGCAAGGTAGGCCACATCTGACTGGGCACAGAACTCGAACCGGCCATTGCCTACCGGGTATCCGTAGCTGGCTAACATGTTTAACAACTGAGGGCTGTTGAGCATAGCCAGTGTGTAGGCCATGTCTGCTTTGGCTATTTCGTTTTGCTGCTCCTGATGTATTTTGCTCTGTGCATAGCCCGCGCTACGGCTACTGTTGGTGGTTTCGGTATTGCCTAGCACGGTTACAGATATCTCCTCGTTCATAGCTTTTATGAAGGAGTGTTGTAGCCCACCATCGCTATTGGCTTGTTTGCCATCCGTTATTTCAAAGTCGGCCTGACGGGGTATCATCATAGCTAGCGAGCTACCCGCCTCATCGAGAATCTTTTTGAGTTCGGCTTTAGTTTGTTCATCATAAGAGTCGTACTTGATGACCCGCACGGGCTGGCCAAAGAGTTCTATAAATTGTGCCCAGTCGGCAATGCCGCCTCGCTTGTACAGACAGTAGGGTGCACACCTCAGCAGCAAGCCTAGCGATTGGGCATTACCTACTACCCATATGTTGGGGTCGCCAGCATAGGATATGCCTGTAGCGCCACCCTGCTCGTAGGAAATGAGCTGCCTGGCGGGCATGATGTGCTTGCGAGGCAGTGCACAAAAATCAAATTCGGCACCAGGGATAAACTCAATAGCTGATATGCCCCAAAGCAATGATTCGACAATAAGCTCTATGAGCTGCCGGAACTTGTGTGTGCCTATCAGTTTGTCGAAGTCGGTTACACGTTTGCCATTGTCTACAAAGGCCAATTCTTTATTGAGCACAGAGTTTATTTTTTTGGCTACTACACCTGTCAGGTGCCCATCTAGCAAAATATCTTCGTAGAGGTCGTAGAGACGTGTTCTGTTGGGGGCGTATACAGATTCTGCCGCACTGAGGGCATTGCGCCAGGCGGTGATGTCTTTTCGGCTACGGTCTATAGAGCGTAGGTTTATCTCGTTGATAATCAACGGTTTGTTTTCTTTTTCTGATTTCATGGTTAATAATTAATAAACTGGGTTTGCATAGATAAATTATCGTTGTACTTTCGTGAGCCCTCTATCCTTAACACCAAAAACTAGAGGCAAGACTTTAAACATATTCCACTAATGAGGGTATTGATAACAGAATTTTACAAGTTTGTCTACAGCCGTACAGGTTACAAAATGCTGGCCTATTTTCTAGGCATTTTCTATATCTCCTTGCTCAATTTTGTGGTGGTGAATGGACTGGCATTGCTGGTGCAAGACTGGGTATCGGCAGCGGCTGTGTTACTAAAGTTTTTTAGGTTTCCGTTGTCGCTTATCACATTTGTGGTATGCTGCGGTATCACTTACTGGCTTACGCCGGCAGTTCAGCTCATAAGTAAAGACATTAAGAAAGTGCAAGGTATTACTACCATCTTGCTCTACTCTTTATTTGGTCTTTTACTGTTCCTCTACATCAAGTTTGGCGATGCAATCTTGTTTTAAGGCAAGAACAATCAGGCATATTTAATAGTGATTTTCTCTTTTGTGGTTGCTACTCCAGGCTACACTATTGCCTGCGGGCGGTGTGGCCCCTACTGTGGCATAGGGCCAGCCTTGTGGCGATAGTTTACCATCTCTTATTTGGGCAAGCGTATTGAGCGCATCTGTATAAGCCATGCGGAAAACAGATATATCGGCACCACCGTTGGCTAGCCGCACTATGTGCCAGCAGGCTATATCTTTTACCAGCCTTGCCAGTAACGGGTCGGCAGCAGGCGGGGGTGTGCCAAGGGTGCCTAGTAGCTGGTCGGTATCGTATCGGGTAAGGTACATACACACCTCTTGCTCGGCAGTGGCTATAGCTGCAGTGGCTATGGCGTCGTTGCCACGTATGATGCGGTCTAGCACCTCGGTATAGAGGTTGGTTTGCAGGTCTGTAAGGGTTATAATAGGCATGGTAATGGTTGATTTTTAGAGGTTATTCGTCGTCGTCGTTTGTTGTTTTCTTTTTAGATTTTGGAGCTGGTTTTGTTGGTTCATCGGCTTCATCTTCTTCCTCATCTTGCTCATTGGTAGCTTTCTTTGCAGGTTTAGCTGTTTTTTTAGGTGCGGCTTCGGTTTCATTGTCCTCTGCCTCTTCTGTCAACTCGCCAGTGGGCTTAACGGCTACTATCTTTTTTTGCTTACGGTCGTAGGTCACCTCATATACATTGATCGTATTGCCTGGCTGCACAAGCTGTATGAAGCCTGTGAGCAGCAAGTTGGGCTCAGCATCGAGCGAGGAATCTACAAAAGCAAGTATGCGCGGAGCAGGCTGGCCATTTTTCTTCATTTGCGGCAACTTGCGCCTGAGCTCTGCATATTGTGGCAGGGTAAGTATTTGTCGTCTGAATACGTTGATATCTACCTTGTCTTGATTGGCGGCTTTTCTTTCGGTTTGCTCTTCTTTGCGCTCCTCTTTATCTTTCTGCGCACTGGCGGACAGTGAGCAGGCAAGCAGCAGTAGGAGCAATGCTATGGATGAATGATATTTCATGATATTGTGTGTTAAACCTGTGAATGATGCAAAAGTAGGATATTGATGATATGCCAGGCTACCAAAGTCTGGCCTTGGCATTGCTGTGTGGCGATAGGTGTATGCCATTGTGATGGGCTATACCTACAATTTCTTGTAGTTTCCACACGGCACCTTCCACAGCATCGGGCCCATCATCGTGCGCACGGCTGCCGGGTGCAAAGGCTGCAAACTGTGCTGCAAGCCGCTTCATGTGCGGGTTGTCTTTTTCGGCCTCGTTGAACACGAGCGTGCCATTGCGCACCATAGGCTCCAGCAGGCTCTCAATACGTCTAAACTTATCGGCTTTTTTGCGCTTGTCGCCCACTATGCTCATATGCTTCTTATTGCGAATGCAGGCATCGGTTATCTCTTTCAGTATCACATCTTGCATAAACACCTGCTCCATATAATACTTGCAGTATGCCCCCTCGAGAAAGTCGGCTATCTGGTAGTGCCAATCCAATAATTGTGCAGTGGTTGTTTGCTCTACAAAGCAGCGCAGCACGTGATACTCGCTACCTGTGAAGCCCAGCAGCACAGTGGCCTTATAGTCGCAGCTATCTTTATAAGATGGGTCGGTGTAGCAAACAAGGTGTTTGTATTGGCGCGGATGCAGGCAAGGCTTGTAATAGAGCTCTTTAAAGATTACACCTTCGGAGAGTGGATTGTTGAAGTATTCTTTTTGCTGGGCTGCATAGCTTTTTTGAGCCAGTACCCTATCTATATCTTCCTCCGTATTTTTTTGTGGCCATGCCGAGGTACCCTCTGCCGTGCGAATGTTGCGCACATCGGTATGGTCGGCAATGTGGGTAGCATGTTGTATGCACGATTGCCAGGCTATTCTGTTGCCACAAAATATAATGGTAGTGCCTACAGATACCGACCTTGTGCCTATGGCGGCCTCTTCTATCCAGCGCCACTTACGTGCCACCAGCTCGGGGTTGAGACATTCGGCATCGGTATCTATATCGTCAAACAGTATGATGTCGGGCCGGGTAGCCTCGTTGCGGGTGCCTCTTGGGCTTTGGCCTGCGCCTATGGCCCTAAACGATACGCCATCTCTGGTGAGGAACTCGCTACTGCGCCATATATCGCCTACTTGCTTGCCATAGTCGGCTATGAGTCTTTTGTTGCACTCCAGATTGATGCGGTAGGGGGCTAGCAGTCGCTCGGCACTATCTAGTGTGCTGCTGATGAGGAGCACACACTTCTTTTTGTAGCGCATGAAGCGGCTGCCACCAGCTGCTGGTGGGTGGCCTGCCAGTGTGAGGTATAATACCTCCATCATGGTTCGGGTACTTTTGGCCAGTTCCCGGCTCCACATGCGCACCTCGCACCACTCTGTGTGGCTCAGCACACGGTTTGTAGCATCTATATGAAACTGGGCTGGCTGTGCATAGGCATAGGCCGGAAAATAATAGGCAAACCATTCCTCGGGCTCAGCCTCTAGTTTAGCTATTCTTTTTGCTCTCTTTACGGTGGTTTCGGAGGTTATGGGCAGGGTGCCCATAGCAACATCGCGCTTATACTGCCGCCATGTTGCTAAATCTTTGGTTGATTTGGTTGCCATAATTGGTGGTGATTTTTTAGGGGGTTATATCTGTTTATTCGGCTTCGGCATGCTCTGTGATGTAACTATCGAACAATGCTACAAATGTGCGTGCCTGCTCGGGGCTTCGCTTATAGAGCCAGTCTGTGAATGCGGTGGCTGCCAGTATCATGGGGCGCAGATTATCTTCCGACTCCAGATTTTTGATGACACCAGTATATTTGAGCATCAGCTCGGCTATCTTTTGCAGCCCATCTTTTTCTATCTGGCCTTCATTGAGTTGCTGCATGAGCTCATATAGTTTTTCGAGCAGGGCCTCTTTGCTGGCGGCAAGGGTTTGCCGGGTAAGGTTCCAGCTGCCATCTTTTATCCATTGCTGCAAATCGTGTGGGCTTACACCACATAGGGCGCTAAGCTCGGTTATATCATAACCATGTTTGGTATATAGGGCGCGGCAGGGCTCTTTGAGGTCTAGCGGCGATGTAGGGTTGTTCATACAGGCAAAGTTGCATTGGCAACCCCATATCTGCAATTTGGGTTTTGCTGTTAGTACACTTATCTGTCGAGCTTAGTACACTTAAGTGTATAGTGCTGCACAGATAAGTGTATAAGCACCAAAAAAACTTTTGGTCGCAACTCGTTGATTATCAGCACTTATTAAAATTATTTAACGTGCTCCAGCCTGTTCAAGCCCGATTTTGCCTGTTGGTCAATAGAATTCTGAAAATCGTGGGCTGGCATCTCCAAACAATCGTTGTATGCAGCCACCGCTTCGGCATGCATACCCAGCTCTTCGTATATCTTGCCAGTGTGTAGCATGGCGCGTGCCGCAAACTGCTCTTTGCGCCCATTGCCTATAGATACGGCCTGCCTGTAGTGCGCTAAGGCGGTTTTTAGCTGGGCACTAGCTCCCTGCTGCTGGCCTACCTCCTCGTGCACACGGCCCAGCCTAAAGTAATACTCGGCCCTATCGGCTATGGCTGTCATGCTATTGGTATCTATGCTGAGCAGCACCGTTTTGGCACGCTCTGGGTATCCGCCCTCTATCAGCAGCCTTGCTTGCAATAAGCTCTTGTTGGGCCAGGTGGTGTTTTGGGCAAAACGCTGTGCTTGTTTATCGGCATCTATACGGGTGGTACCATAGCGGGCTATCTGCTGCTTGCAGTAGCTAGCCATAGCCATATTGCCTGCCAGATAGTAGGCTATAGCCTTCTTTTGCCAAGTGTCTTTTATAAACAGGTCGCTCTTGTTGTGCCGCAGATAGCGGTCGAAGTAGGGCACGCAGGCAGTGTCGCAGCGGGTATATAGTGCCATAGCTTGCTGATAGTAAAAGACGGGGTAGGTGGTGAACTGCTGAGCCTTGTGCAGGTTTTGCAATGTAGCCAGTGCATCATCTGCCTTTCTGTAGTCGAGGGCAATGTTGGTTTTGATGTATGCATATAAAAGATTGTCGGCTGCCTGTGGCGATGCCAGCTGCTGCCAGGCGTCGGCATGTGCTGCCAGTAGATAAAATTTGCAATAGATGTGATAAAGCACAGTTTCAGCATAGAGCGGGTGGCTACCATTGTGCGTGCTCACAAAGTGGTGCAGCCGGGCTGTGCCACTAGCTATATTGCCCTTCATGCCAAAGACAGCTGCTAACCACTTGTAGCTGCCGGGCAGGGAGCCTACCACAGCCTCTAGTAAGCCAGCTGTAACTTCATTATACTCAAACGAGGGAAAGGCACGCTGGTTTTCTTTGAGCAGGGCATAAGACTTGCGAAAGTTGAAAGCGGCTTGGTATTGCTCGCCAAAACGAATGTTGACAATAGCCCGATGTAGGTAGGCGCCAGATAAACAAAAGAGATACCAGGGCGACTGTGTGCTGCCACTGCCTAGCTGCGAGAGGCGACGGCTCATGGCTGTGCTGCGCGCCTCGTAGTCGGCAGGGTTGCAATTGATGAGTAGTAGCAGGCAGTCGTCATAGTCGGCCAGGTAGGTGGCCAAGAGATTGTTGGGGTCGTTTTTTTGTTCCAGATTTAGTATCTGCCTACCCTCAGCCAGTTGCAGGCTCATGAAGTGGCGGTAGGCACTAGCACAGCCAGCCGTATAGGTATAGTGAGGGCTAGCCAGTGTTGCTACACCAAAGCGCAGGCATAAGAACAATAATATAGTGAGGTGGCGAAGCATATGATAGTGCTGGTAAAGATAATGCGGATGCGTGACCAGTGTGTGAACATAAAAGATTGATAACTAATGAGATAAACAGACACGGCAATAGGTGAAGCAGATGGAAAATTATTGCCAATTGAATAAGTTGTTATTAAAAATGCTAATTTTGCACCTTAGTAAAGAAACTATCAAAAAACAACCGGATATGAAATCGATCAAAAACATCGCTCTTGGAACGATCCTTACGTTCAGCGCGTTTGGCGCAGTATTGTACACATCTTGCTCTAAGGATGAGTGTAAAGATGTAGTATGCCAAAATGGTGGCGCTTGCTCTGAAGGCAACTGTACTTGTCCTACCGGTGTAGGTGGTACTAACTGTGAAACAATATACAGAACTACTTTCGCAAATACATATGTAGGTAATGGTGTAGATAATGGCACTCCATCAAACTCTTACACTAACTGGAGAATGACTTTTAGCAATGTAGGTACAGATTTGACTAAAATGGAAATAGTATTGAAAGACAATACTAGTGCTCCTGTAGTTACGCTACCTGTTGTTTTGTCAAACTTTGGCACTACTGGTACTGTATTTACTATCACATCTACAGTTGCTAACGGTGCTACATATACTGGTACTGGTACTGTATCTGGATCTATAGCTTCTATGACTTTGAGTGAAAAAGATAATGCTACTGGTACGATTGTAGTTTATACTTTCACTAACATGGCTAAACAATAATATTGTATCAATCAATAAGAAAAATAGCTGCTCCGAAAAGAGCAGCTATTTTTTTGTTAACTAGATAGCATAAAAAACCTGCAATATCAAAATTGCAGGTTTTTTTATAGTTTTTTAGATACTATTGACCATTTTGAGCTTGGTCAGAACGCTTTCTAAGGCCACCGCCATTATTGCCACTTTGAGTCTGTGTAGCACCACCTTCTTGAGCTTGATCTGAACGACCTCTTAGGCCGCCAGTTTTAGCAGGCTGCATAGGTGGTGGAGCCGGAGTTGGATCTGGAGCTGGTTGTGCTTTTGGTGGTTTAGGGGCAGCAGCTTTTTTGCCACCTTTTTTAGCGGCATCTTCGGCAGCAGCAGCCTCAGCAGCAGCTTTTTCAGCTTCCATAGCCTTCAGTGTTGAGTCGTTTTTGCGAGCCATTTCAGCTTCGCGCTCAGCAACTTGTGCATTTACGGCCGAATCAATTTGCGCCTGGGTCTGGCCCTGGTCTTCTGTCTTTGTTTCGCCGCCGCAAGATGCCAAGATCATTGCTGCACCGGCCAACATGAGAAACTGTTTTTTCATTGCAGTTATTGTTTTTAGTTTGACGCAAAAATATCGCTATTATTTCAGAACAAAAAGAAATCTATTGGCCACAAAGCATTCATTCTGTGAATATTATGATTGAGCACTACTTATATGCTGTTTTGATGGTAGATAGGTGAAAAATAAATGATGCCGAACCATAGGCCCGGCATCATACTCGTATCTATAATAATAAATTAGTGCTTGCTTATTTTATCACACCCAGCTCTTTGCCCACCTTTATGAAGGCTGCTATAGCTTGGTCCAGGTGGTGCTTGTCGTGCCCGGCAGATATCTGCACACGTATACGTGCCTGGCCTTTGGCTACCACTGGGTAGAAGAAACCTATCACATATATACCCTCCTCTAGCATGCGTGCAGCAAACTTTTGGGCCACCACTGCATCGTATAGCATAAGTGGACATATAGGGTGTGTGCCCGGCTTTATGTCGAAGCCCGCATCCGTCATTTGCTTGCGGAAGTACATAGTGTTTTCCTCTAGCTTATCGCGCAGGGCTGTGGTTTCGCTAAGCATATCGAGCACGGCTATGGTAGCTCCTACTATAGATGGAGCCAGAGAGTTGGAGAACAAGTAAGGGCGGCTACGCTGGCGCAGCATATCCACTATTTCCTTTCTGCCACTGGTGAAGCCACCAGATGCACCACCAAGTGCCTTGCCCATAGTGCCCGTTATGATGTCTATTCTATCCATCACACCGCACAGCTCGTGCACGCCACGGCCAGTTTTGCCCATAAAGCCCGATGAGTGACTTTCGTCTATCATCACCAGTGCATCATATTTGTCGGCAAGGTCGCATATTTTATCTAGCTGGGCTATAGTACCATCCATAGAGAATACGGAGTCTGTAACTATGAGGCGGGTGCGGGCATCCATATGTGCTTGCAGCTGTGCCTCCAGGTCTTCCATATTGTTGTGCTTATACCTGCCACGGCGTGCCTTGCACAGGCGCACACCATCTATAATAGAGGCATGGTTGAGCTCGTCTGATATGATGGCATCCTGCTCGCCCAGTAGTGGCTCAAAAACGCCACCGTTGGCATCGAAGCAGGCTACATATAATATGGTGTCCTCGGCACCTAAAAATGCCGATAGTTTTTGCTCTGCCTCTTTGTGCAGGTCTTGTGTGCCACATATAAAGCGAACAGAGCTCATGCCAAAACCACGATGGTCTATAGCCTTGTGCGCAGCCTCTATCACCTTGGGCTGAGATGATAGCCCCAGGTAGTTATTGGCACAAAAGTTGAGCACTGTTTTGCCGTTTACTGTTATCTCGGCACCCTGCACCGACTCTATTATACGCTCAGATTTGTACAATCCGGCTTCTTTTATCTCTTGCAGCTCTTGCTGCAGTCTTGCATAAAATGATGGACTCGACATTTGCTATATTGTCTTGAAAGTTCTTCTTATAAGTATGTTCCGTTCTGTTGCGGCAGCTATTGTTATTTAGCCAGCACTGCATTGCAGCTCTCGCTGCCACCACCCGGTATGCTGCTTGCCGAATAGTTGATTCTGAGCGTAGTGCCACTGTAAGTGCCCTTGCCGCTGAGCACTGTACCGTTGCCTATGTTTTGCGAAGGCACGTTTACAGAGTCATTATTACAGTTGAGGTAGATGCGTGTGTTGGTGCTGAGGCCATAACCACCAAAGTTGTTGAGTATCAGCACATTGGCAGTATCGCCAGCAGTAGCGGTTACCCCATAGGTATAGTTGCGACCAGTGCAGGCGTTGCTGCCCGACAGTGTGCCTACAAAACCACTGGCACAGTTGGCAGACACTACATGAATGTTGAATTTGTAAGACTGAGGATCGGCATCTACAGATGTAGTGGTGAGCGTAACCGGATAGGTGCCATGTGGCGCACTGTCTGTTGTCACCACAAAGTCGGCCTGAAAGGTAGGCACGGCTCTGAAGGAGTCTTTGGCTACGCTGAGCACTGTAGGCAGGCCTGTCATACGAATGGTAACTGCATCGCCTGCATAACCACCCAGAAACTTAACCAGATAAGAGAGCGTGTGGCTACCTGCATCTGTCAGATACACATCGCGCACGGGCGTGTTGGCCTTGGTCTCTACTGTGTAGGTCATGGGCACCTTTACATTTTTCTGGCAAGCAGTGAGCACGGCTGTTACAGCCAGCAAGAGCACAACTATTCTTTTCATGCTATTATATTAAAGTGGAAAGATACGTTCCTATGAGTAAAAATCATAGCCATTTTACTTTTTCGGATACGGGCGTGGTGCGCACACCCTCTTTGGCGGGCTCGTCGGTATAGCCCAGATATATGAGCCCCAGCACCACATCATCTGCCGATAGGCCCAGCAGCTCCTTCATGGCTGCATGGTGTGTCATGCCGCCTGTGCTCCAAAAGCTGGCTATACCCATGGCGGTAGCACCAAGTAATATGTTTTGCGTAGCTGCCGATGCGGCTGCTATATCTTCTACCAGCGGAAACTTAGACTCGGGCAGGCGCTTCATTACTGCTATTATCAGGTGCGATGCCTTGTCTACATTGTGCTCCAGGCGGGTATAGGTAGCCTCCTGGCGTTTATCTTCGGCAGTGTTGGCCCAGTATATGTCGGCATGTTGCTTGCCAAACTGTGTGAGCGCCTCGCCAGTATATACAAAAAATCTCCAGGGTTCTATTTTGCCATGGTTGGGTGCCCAGTTGGCTAGCTCCAGCAGGGCTAGCACATCGCTATCGGCTACTTTTGCTCCATTCATCTTAGCCCATCCTATAGAGCGACGCCCTTTAATAGTATTGGCTACTGCATCAAATTGGTTGTTTGTCATGGGTGCAAAGTTAGTGCCTATGCGCTATCTATCAGCAGTATAAAAGTGGCAAGTGCAGCAATATATTGTTCACTTAGACATAAACGCATTAGCTTTAAATTAACAAATAATCAATGCAATAAACTAGATTTGTTATTGTAAACCAACATACAGGGCAAAACCCTATTACCCATTCAGCTGAGCAATGGCATCTATTACCTGCACTATAGCGATGCTGTCACCACCTACAGCACACAGCTTGTAGTTCATCAATAAGCATATTATAGTAGCACAGCTACACAAAGCACCAAGGGCCACAACAGTCTATTTATACTGTGTGACCCTTGGCAATGTTTGTCTGTTTTGTGCTTACTCTATATCCGTATCAGTAGTGGCGGGTAAGGCAGGGTTGTGCGTGATGCTAAACTCAATCTTGCCATCTGCCTCATTGAAGTCGGCAGCTACTATATCGCCAGTTCTTATTCTGTGATTCAGTATCTCCTCGGCTAGTGGGTCTTCCAAATACTTCTGAATAGCCCTGTGTAGCGGTCGGGCACCAAACTGCTGGTCGTAGCCTTTCTCTGCCAAAAACTTCTTGGCTGTCTCTGTTATGTCCAGCGTAAAGCCCAGGTTGTTGAGGCGTTTCAGCACATCTTTCATTATGATGTCTATGATCTTGCCTATGTGGTTTTCTTCAAGCGGGTTGAAGATGATGACATCGTCAATACGGTTGAGAAACTCTGGCGAGAAGGTGCGCTTCAGTGCTTTTTCTATTACCCCTTTGCTATTCTCTTCGGCACTTTGGTTTTTGGCAGTGGTGGCAAACCCCACACCTGTACCAAAGTCTTTGAGCTGGCGAGCACCTATGTTGGAGGTCATGATGATGAGCGTGTTCTTAAAGTCCACCTTGCGGCCCAGTCCATCGGTCAGTTGTCCATCGTCCAGCACCTGCAGCATGATGTTGAAGATATCTGGATGCGCTTTTTCTATCTCATCTAGCAGCACTACGCTATATGGTTTGCGGCGCACTTTCTCCGTTAGTTGTCCGCCCTCTTCGTAGCCCACATATCCGGGAGGCGCTCCAATAAGTCTGCTCAGCGAGAATTTTTCCATGTATTCACTCATATCCACACGTATCAGTGCATCATCACTGTCAAACATGTAGCGAGCCAGCGAGCGAGCCAACTCTGTTTTGCCCACACCAGTAGGCCCCAAGAAGATGAAAGAGCCTATAGGCTTGCGAGGGTCTTTCAGCCCCACACGGTTGCGCTGTATGGCTTTTACCACTTTTTGTATGGCATCGTCTTGCCCCACCACAGCACCTTTCAGGTCGTCGCCCATGCGGCGCAGCTTAGCACTTTCGGCCTCTACCATGCGCATCACAGGTATGCCTGTCATCATGCTTATCACCTCGGCTATAGCCTCTTCGTTTATGGGGTAGCGTTTGTGTTTAGCCTCTTCTTCCCATTCAGCTTTAGCTTTTTCCAGCTCTTCGCCCAGTCTTTTTTCGCGGTCGCGCAGGGCAGCAGCTTCTTCAAAGCGCTGACTTTTCACCACCTTATTTTTCTCTTGTTTTATTTCCTCTATGCTCTTTTCCAGGTCCAGCACATTCTGCGGCACGTTTATATTCTTTAGGTGCACACGAGCGCCAGCCTCGTCTAGCACATCTATAGCCTTGTCGGGCAGTAGGCGGTCGGTCATGTATCTGTCGCTCAGCTTCACGCATGCCTCTATAGATTCCTGGTCGTAAGATACATTGTGAAACTCCTCGTACTTAGACTTGATATTGTTGAGTATAGTGATGGTTTCTTCCACACTTGGTGGCTCCACCAGCACCTTCTGAAAACGACGGTCTAGTGCGCCATCTTTTTCTATATACATTCTATACTCGTCAAGCGTAGAGGCTCCTATGCATTGCAGGTCGCCACGGGCCAGTGCTGGTTTAAAGATGTTAGAGGCATCGAGCGAGCCAGATGCGCCACCAGCACCTACTATAGTGTGTATCTCGTCTATAAATAGTAT
>CALRKH020000084.1:0-14868 GCA_943367855.1 Asaia bogorensis
CAAGCCTATTGCTGCCATCAATGCGGTCATTATTATTGGTCGCGTTCGCAATTTTACGGCATTGCTTATTGCCAGTATAAGATTTGCTTCGGTCTTAGATTGTTTCTGAAACTCAGAGATCAGTATCACACCATTCTGTATACAGATGCCAAACAGAGCAATGAAACCTACTCCAGCAGATATGCCAAAATTGATCCCTGTTACATGTAGTGCCAGTATGCCTCCTATCAAAGCAAATGGCACATTAATAAGCACATAGCCAGCATCGCGCGCATTGCCAAACAACACAAACAATAAAACGAAGATTAAAAGTAGACTAATAGGCACTACCTGTGCTAATCTGTTTCCAGCACGTACCTGATTTTCAAACTCGCCTGTCCATCCTATTTTATACCCTTCTGGCAATTGAATGTGTTTGCTTACAGCAGCTTGAGCCTCTGCAATAGTGCTTCCAAGGTCACGTTCCCTCACCGAAAACTTCACACCTATAAATCGTTTTGTATCATCTCTATAAATAAATGCTGGCCCTGTCACTTTTTTAAGTGTAGCTATTTCCTTTAGCGGAATCCGTTTGCCAGTTATAGTAGGTATCATCAAGTTCATTATATCATCTTCATCTTTCCTGTAGTTCTTTTCATACCGTATTCTGATATCAAATTTTCGCTCACCTTCATATTTGTGAGTAGCAGTTTTGCCTCCTATAGCCATTTCTATTACTGCTTGTGCATCGGCTTTAGTTACACCATGTATTGCCATTTTATCTTCATCTAGCAGCACACTCATTTCTGGTTGGCCTACATTGCGCAGTATGCCCACGTCTTTTATTCCTGGTATATCTTTTATAGCATGCAGTACTTTATCAGCATAGTTGTCTAGTACATTAAGGTCGTTGCCGTATATCTTTATAGCGTTTGATGCTTTTATGCCAGCAGCAGCCTCAGCCACATTATCTATTATTGGTTGAGAGTAGTTATAGAGTATGCCCTGATATTTAGATAGTTCACTGTCCATCTCTGCTATAATCATGTCCATATTATATCCTTTTCTCCAGTGCTCTTTTCCTATCAGGTCTACCTGAAACTGAACAAAGTAAAATCCATTTGGGTCTGTACCGTCATTACTACGCCCTGCCTGCGATAATACATCCTTTACCTCTGGAAACTTTTTCAATTTGGTTCTCAGTTCTCCGGTTATCCTTACGCTTTCTGTTAGCGACATACTCATCGGCATTTCTGCTGTTATCCATAATGCACCCTCATTGAGTTGTGGTAAAAACTCTGTGCCTAGCCAGCCAGCCGATAGCATGGTAACTACAAATGTACCGCCAGTAATTAATAGAGTTAGCTTTTTGCGAGCAAACGAAAATGTAAATGCACGCATCGTCACTTTGTTGATGAAGCGTGTTACAACATTGTCCTTTTCTACCACATTCTTACGCAATAATATGGAGCATAAGAGCGGCACCAATGTTAGCGTGAATATCAATGCACCCAATAGCGCAAACCCAAGTGTGTATGCAAGTGGCGAAAACATTTTGCCCTCCACTTTCTGAAATGCAAATATGGGCAGCAGTGCCGATATGATTATGAGCTTAGAAAAGAAAATTGCCTTACCTAGTTGTGTACTTGTTGTCTTTATCAAGCCTAGTTTCGACAGTTTGTTAAATCGCTCCATCCCTTGTTTATGAGCTTGATGGTCTAGTGCTACAAAGATGCCCTCTACCATTACCACAGCACCGTCTATTATTATGCCAAAGTCTACTGCGCCCAGTGAAAGTAAATTGGCACTCATACCCTTTAGATGCAGCATCAAAAATGCAAACAACAATGCTAATGGTATCACTATACTTACAATGACTGTTGTTCGCCAGTCTGCCATAAAGACGAAAACGATAACAGTCACTAATATCATGCCTTCTAGCAGGTTGTGCATTACTGTTTTAGTGCAAAACGTCATTAAGTTGTCCCTGTCATAAAAGGTTTTCATTTTTACATCTGCTGGCAACACACTAGTGTTTAGCTCCTCTATTTTAGTCTTCACACGTTTTAGTACTTCACTGGGGTTTTCACCTTTGCGCATCACTACTATACCTTCCACCACATCATCATTGTTGTTCAGTCCTGCTTGTCCCACTCGTGGCGCACTCCATTCTTGCACTACAGCCACATTCTTCACCAGTAGCGGATTACCGTTAAATGAGGTTACAATAGTATTCTCAATATCCTTTTTACTGTCCAGCAGCCCTATGCCACGCACCACAAAAGCTTGGTCGTTCTTTTCTATCACATCGCCACCCACATTCAGGTTCGATTTTGAAAGCGCTTCATACAACTCAAGTGGTGTAATCCCATATTGTTGCAGTTTAGAAGGTTGCACAGCTACTTCATATATTTTCTCCTGTCCTCCAAATGCTACTATGTCTGCAACTCCTGACACAGCTCTTAGTTGCCTGTCTATCACCCAGTTTTGTATCGTTAATAGTTCTCTTGAATCTCGCTTTTTACTTTCTAGTACATACCTGAAAATCTCACCCGTTGGCCCATATGGTGGTTGCACCTCGGGGTCTATCCCTTCTGGTAGCTGCGCTGTTCTTAGTTGATTATTTACTTGTTGTCGGGCAAAAAAGTCAGTTACATCATCGTCAAATATTACTTTGATTACAGACAGGCCAAACATGGTTACACTGCGTACACTTGTTTTTTGTTGCACACTATTCATAGATATTTCAATAGGTGTGGTCACAAATCTTTCTATCTCTTCTGCACTTCTTCCTGGCCACTGTGTCACAATAATTATTTGTGTGTTTGTCACATCTGGGAATGCCTCTATCGGTATTTTTATAAATGCTAATGCTCCAGCTAATGCGAGCGATATCACCCAGAAAAATGTAAAAAACTTATTCTTGAGCGAAAATGAAATGATGCTTTTTATGAACTTGTTCATGCTGTTTTATATTTATTGATGCATATGCTAGTACTTAGCTAGTCATTTAGCGCATCGTAGATGAACAATTGATTCCCGCTTATTACCTTTTCACCATCATTAAGCCCATTTTTTACATAGGTGGTGCTATCGTTCTGCTTGTATATGTCTACTTGTCTCGTTTCTATGTGCGATTTATCTGTGTATACTAGCACCCAGTTCTTCCCTTTGTCAAATATTACTGCCGAACTCGGAACAGCTGGTAGCATCATTTGCTCTGCCATCTTTACTGCTACTGTCACATTCATTTCTGGTTTTAGTGCCAGGTCAGCATTATCGATGCTTATTCTTGCCTTCATCGATTTTGTATTATCATCAATCAGATTGAATATCTTATCAATTTTACCAGTAAATGTCCTATTGATATATGCTATAGTTTTTATTTCTGTGTTCATTCCGCTCGATATTTTAGCTATGTCCGATTCATTTACATTAGCCAGCACCCATACTTTATCTATTTCTGCTATCGAAAAAAGATTTTCACTTCTATCGCTGCGCAATTGCATGTTTTCGCTCACGTTTCTGTCTATAATAAATCCGCTGATGGGCGCAGTTATTTGATACAATGCACCTTTACCAATATTGTATATTCTGAATATTTCATTTATCCTGTTCAGTTCTGCGTGTGCTTTTTGTAGCTCTGTTTTAGCTACTAGCAATTCTTTCTCCGATGCCAATTTCCCATTGTAGAGGTCTTGAGCTACTTGCACATTTTTTTCTGCAAGTGTCAGGTTGTTAGTTGCTTCTTGAAGCTGCTTTTCATAGTCTGCCGCCTCTCCACTTCTTATCACGGCTAGCACTTGTCCTTTGTGTACATAGTCTCCCAGTTCGGCATTTACTTTTATTACAGAGCCGCCCACTGCCGGAAAAACTTGCACCATTTTATTGTTGTCAGCCGCTACTTTGCCAAACAGTTTAAGCTCCGATATCACTTGCTTTAGTGCTACTGTGGCAAATGTTGTATGCGCCAACATGGTATCAGTTAGCGAAAAACCTGTTTCCTTATTATTTACTACTTGTTCATTCTTGCAGCCTGTAAGAATGGCAATTAATGACGTTATTATGATTAGTTTATACATTGTAGTTTGTTTTTTAGTAAATATTTGCCCCTGCTACATAATTCACCATAGTGGCAGCAGTCAATAGTTGTTTGCTAATTCTGTTTAGTTCTGCAAGACTTTCATTGTATGATTCGAAGAAATCTACAAACTCAACGATCGAGATATTACGTTTCATAAAGTTGTTGGTTATGCCATCAAACACTTCCGTAAATCCTTCGTCGTACATTAGTTTAGCTTTCTTGTATTCATTTATGCTTCTTAGCATATTGTTACATGCTTCTTGCACTTCAGTCTCTATTTCGCTCTTTCTGTTGTTATACAGCGCATCAGATTCTTTGATGCCTATTTGAGCATAGCGTATATTCCCTTTGTTTCTATTCCACATCGGCAATTGAAAAGCTGCTGTAAAATTGATTTGGTTATTAAACGCACCACCTCTCTGGTCATAATTACTACCCAGCGTCAGGTCTGGTATTGCCATTTTTTTCTGATATCGCAAATTCAATTCTGCTACTTCTCTTGTCCATTCTGCCAATTTCCAGTCAGTTCTGTTGTTAAATGCTACTTGCATTACAGAGTCTACCGCTATGTTTTGTAAATAGTGTTTCCAATCTATATCAGTAGCATTAGCTATTATAGGTTCACTGCTATGCAATAGCGATTTTACTGTTTTTTGTTGTGCTTCTATTTGTTGGTATATCTCATTCCTATCGTTATTCAGCTTTAGATACACTGATTTCAGGCGCACCACTTCCTTTAGCGATATATTACCTTTTTTAGCTTGTATCTCATAGTTGCCTATTATTGTATCTAGCAGTAGTAGCTGACTATTGTATTGCGATAGTGTTTTGGCATCCATGCACAATGAGTAGTAACCAGTGTGCAATTGCTGTTTTAGGTTTCTCAATAGGTCTCCAAGTTGCAATGTGGCCTGCTCTGTATTTTTAGCCGCCAGTTCTATTTCTGCTTTCCTTTTGCCACCTAGCAATATCATTTGCTCAAAGGCTACCACTTTCTGTCCACTTCGTCCAGTATGTAGCCATTTGTTATTATCCGCATCATACAGATTGGCATCTATACTAAACTGAGGGTTGGGGTAGGCCCGGCTTTGTATTTCTAGGGCTTTTTGTTGATCTATATTCAGGTTAGCTGCCAATAGTAAAAGATTGCTATCCAGAAAAACTTTATCAATTTGCTGTATGGTTACAGCTTTCTGCGTTTGCGCTATTAGTGTTTGTTTGCTTATCAGCAATACAAACAAAGCGCAAACGCAAGCAATATATGCTCGCATAATTTAAATGTAGTTTGTGGGAGTAAACGATAATAAATAGTTGATATCAACAATGCCTTTTAGCTATTGTCGTATATCATTTGCTCATAGCTGCCTCATTGGCATCTATGCTTTATCGTTATATACATCAGGAGGTGGAGATATTATATTATAATATCCGTTACAGGTAGTTTGGTCTTGGTCTTCAGACGAGATTTTCTTGGTCGTATTGTAAAATCTTATAGGAGCCTGTGGCAACTCTATAGGCTTTTGGGTTTCGTGATACCAAACTATAGCAATGTGTGCTTTTTTAGATTTTGTAGTTGGGGCACTGGTGTCCTCACTTTCATTTTCCACTATGGTGTGACTATCTCCTGTCACAGATTCAATGATAAATTCCGATATGCTATCTATGTCATCATAGCCTACACTATGCGCTATTTTGGTGTCAAAAGTCAAATAGTCGAAGTCAATGCTTTGGTCAAGCATTGTCAGCATAAGCAATATCACTATTAGCCTTTTTATCATAGCTTTTAAAGCCAATGTACACACGCACAATATTAGACTTTAGAGTGTTAATGTAAAGGCAAAAAACACCATTCCTAAATGGGAAAAGGTTTCTTATTTAAATACAACTATTATGGATTGTCGTTTCCGAAATTGATGTATTTGTCTATTAAATACAATGGTCTATTTTTTACCTCTTCATATATCTTGCCAATATACAATGCAAGAACACCCATTGTTAATATAATAATGCCACTGAAAAAACAAATTGCGAGAATGAGGCTGGTATATCCAGAAACTAAAATACCCCCAATTAAGTATTTATATAGTACACCTAAAGCTATTAGAAAACTAATGGCTGATATAAGAGCACCTAGCTTAATTGTGAATTTTAATGGTTTATCAGAATAGGCCAACATGATATTTGTTGCCAGCTTAATAAGCATAGATAAGCTATAAGATGATTTGCCATGTGCTCTATTAGCATGTGCTATAGCAACTGTAGATGTTGTAAAACCAACCCACCTCATCATGCTTGGGAAATAACGAGTTTTCTCCCTAATACCGAAAGTAGCTTCTGCAACTCTGCGACTGTATATTCCGAAGTTGGCAATCGTTTCGTCCTGTTGCACTCCAGTCATGTACGCTAAGAATTTGTAAAAAAGAAAAGAGCCCATTTTTTTAAAAATGGTATCGTTCCTTTCTACCCTAGCAGCATAAACAATATCATATCCTTCTTGTGCTTTTGCATACAATTTTAGTATCTCTTCTGGTTGGTCTTGCAAATCACAATCAAGTACTACTATCCATTCCCCTTTTGCAAGGTCTAGTCCTGCTGTCAGTGCGTAAAACTGACCGAAGTTTTTAGATAATCTAACAGCTTTTATGTGTTTATCTGCTTTACATAGCTCTTTTATCTTTAACCACGAATTGTCAGGGCTACGATCTTCAATTAGCAAAATTTCATAGCTGTCTGTTATTTGTAATACTGTTTTAGTAATTCTACTTAACAATTCATCTAGCATATACTCCCCCTTATATATTGGACTAACTATTGTAAGGTGAATATTCTGAGATGGATTGCTTATTGTTTTCATACTTGTATTGCGAATGGTTACTTTTTAAAAAATGTAAGCCGCAGCTGGTGCTGAGGCTACAATGATGGACAAATGTATAAAATGTCGCTCAGTACTTATAGTTTGGTGAGCATCTTAATGTCAAAATGTAATAATCATTTAGTAACAGCTACCATTGTGCTGACCCCTACAGGAAAACCTAATCTTTTGAAAAATTGATACTCACTATTTACTAAAACTTTCAAGACTTTATTAGTAATAGGATTGAAGTTTTCCATATGGTCTTTTGGGGCTTCCTCTTTTTTACCTAATGTGTTTCGTATTTTACGAAAAATCCAGGTAGGGAAAAATAAAGTAAAGTTCCAGTAAGACGATTTTATCACTTTGAATCCTGACTTTTCGGCCTTTTCAGATAGTTCATTTTTAGTATATCTTCTGTAATGATGATTTATTACATCGTGTTCACTCCATAATGACATAAATGCTGGAACAAATATATAACCTTTCCCGCCTTTTTTAAGCAGCGAATACCAGTTCCTTAATGCAACATCGTCTTTTTCAAGGTGCTCTAAACAGTCTGATGCAATTATAACATCAAATGACTCTTTCGGAAATTCTGGATTATGTGCGTCCATAACATGAACATGTTCCAATCCTTTACTTTTACATTGTTCAATTGCTTCATTGCTAAAATCTAGGCCCGTAACATTTGTGTAACCAGCCTCCTTAAGTGCCAGCATCAATACACCTCCAGAGCAACCAATGTCTAAAATTTGAGAGTTTTTTGGAACATCTTTAAGCATTGACATTATCGTTTGTCTACGAGCTACAAACCACCAATTGTATTCTTCAATTGAATGATATTTTTGTTCGTAACCTTTATCCATGATGTGAATTTAGAATGTTTTTGTTTGATAATTTTTATTTTGCCGAGCAATTTTATATTCAATGTAAACGGCGAACAGCATTTCTACTGTTCGCCGTTTTAATGACTAGATCTTATTTTAGCCTTTCAATACTGTGCGGCTAATAACTATGCGCTGCACCTCGCTGGTACCTTCATATATCTGTGTAATCTTGGCATCGCGCATTAAGCGTTCAACATGGAATTCTTTTACATATCCATAGCCCCCATGTACTTGTACTGCTTCATTGGTTACACGTTGTGCAATGTCTGAGGCAAATAACTTGGCCATAGATGCCGATAATGTATAGTCTTGATGTTGGTCTTTAGTCCAAGCTGCTTTCAGGCACAAAAGGCGAGCAGCTTCAATTTCGGTAGCCATATCTGCCAGCTTGAAGGCAATAGCTTGGTGATTAGATATTTCTGTGCCAAATGCTTTGCGCTCTTTAGAATATTTCAACGCCAGTTCATAAGCACCGCTTGCTATACCTAGAGCTTGGGCCGCTATGCCAATACGGCCGCCAGCCAATACTTTCATTGCGAAGGTGAATCCGAAACCATCAGCACCTATTCTGTTAGCTTTAGGCACCTTCACATCCTGAAACATTATGCTATGCGTGTCGCTGCCACGTATACCAAGTTTATTTTCTTTAGCACCTACTGTTACACCTAAGCTGTCTTTCTCTACTATAAGTGCGTTAATGCCTTTATGTCCTTTTTCAGGATACGTTTGTGCAATAACAAGGTAGTATGATGCCGAGCTACCGTTGGTTATCCAGTTTTTGGTGCCGTTTAGCAAATAGTAGTCACCCATATCTTCGGCAGTTGTGCGCTGAGATGTAGCGTCAGACCCTGCTTCTGGCTCCGATAGCAAGAATGCTCCAATTTTTCGGCCACTTGCTAGTTCTGTAAGGTATTTTTGTTTCTGCTCTTCGTTGCCATATTCTTCAAGTCCCCAGCATACAAGTGAGTTGTTTACACTCATGCACACTGATACTGAAGCATCAATTTTAGAAATTTCTTCCATGGCCAACACATAAGAAATGGTGTCCATGCCAGATCCGCCATATTTCGGGTCTACCATCATTCCCATGAAACCGAGTTCGCCGAGTTTTTTAATTTGTTCAGCCGGAAAAGCCTGTTTCTCATCTCTCTCTATCACGCCCGGAAGCAATTCATTGCGGGCAAAATCTCTTGCCGCCATTTGTACGGCTAACTGTTCTTCGGTAAGTTGGAAATTCATATCTTTTCAATATCTGTATTTTTAACACAGACGGGCGGCAAGTTACATCAAAATTGGCAAAAAAATAAATGGGGCAATACACATATTAGCCAGTTCAAGTGGCATTTTACGTACTTTTACAGGCTCATTTTACTAGTCAATACAGTATGATAACACAAGCATCCATTCAAGAAGTCAGGTCTAGGGCAGATATAGTGGATGTATTAGGCCAATTCATCAGGCTAAAAAAAAGAGGTACTAACTACATTGCCAACTGCCCGTTTCACAACGAAAAAACTCCTTCATTTAATATATCGCCTGCTAAAGGTATCTACAAATGTTTTGGCTGTGGCAAAGCTGGCGATGTGGTAACATTTGTGCAAGAGCACGAAAAGTTAACCTATCCCGAAGCTATAAGATGGATAGCTGATTTTTATAAAATTAAATTAGAAGAAACAGAACGCTCGCCCGAGCAGATGCAGCAGCAGTTGGCTGGCGAAGCGTTGAGGGTGCTCAATGAGTACGCATCAAACTATTTTCATCATGTATTGTTAGAGACAGATGAAGGGCAAGTAGTTGGCGGCAGCTATTTCAAACAGAGGGGATTTAGGAAAGAGATTGTAGAAAGGTTTAAGCTCGGTTACAATCCGGAAGCATCAGATACTTTCTTCAGAGAAGCTACAGCCAAAGGATACAAAGCAGATTTGCTGGAGAAGGCTGGCTTAGTTAAAAACAGGAACGGTATATTTCATGATGTGTATCGTGGTAGGGTCATCTTTCCTATACATGGCATGACCGGGCGGATACTTGGCTTTGGTGCACGCATACTCAAAACAAACGATAGAGCTCCCAAATACATTAATACCCCAGAGAATGAGATATATGTAAAAAGTAGGGTGCTTTATGGCATGTATCAGAGTAGGCAGGCTATAGGCAAGCTGGATGAGTGTTTGCTGGTGGAAGGCTATACCGATGTAATATCTTTGCATCAGGGTGGGGTGGAGAATGTGGTAGCTAGTAGTGGCACGTCGCTTACCGAAGACCAATTGCGACTGATAGGGCAACTCACCAAAAATCTGACAATACTTTATGATGGTGACCCAGCAGGCATCAAAGCGGCACTACGAGGTTTGGATATGGCGCTGTCTCAAAGTTTTAATGTCCAATTGGTATTATTGCCTGAAGGTGAAGACCCAGACAGCTTTGTGCAGAAATCTGGCGCTACAGCATTCAGGGAATATATAGCAAGCCATAAGCAGGATGTTATTAACTTTAGAATGCAGGTGGGCCTCAAAGATGCTGGAGACGACCCTATAAAGAGATCTAAGCTCATTAATGAAATTGCAGAGAGTATATCCAAGATAAATAAAGCTGAAGATTTTGCTTTACAAACACACTTCATAAGGCTGGCTGCACAACGGCTTCAAGTAGAGGAGGCTGGACTGGTAAATTTGGTAAACAAATTCATCAGAGAAAAAATAGAAACAGAAAGTCGCCAGCAAAGAAGAGCAGCGGAGGCTCAGCAAGAGCATATAGAAGCACCACCACCAGAAGAAGCAGACATAACGGAACCTGTGCCTGGTGCCAAAACAAAAGGCGACGATGAACAAGAATGGCAGTTGCTACGAATATTAATAGAGTATGGACAAATGGCCTATGAAGGTTACGAATGTGTGGCACAGTTGGTAGAAGAACGAGTGGACCCAGAGCTAGTGAAAAATGCAGATGTGCTTCAATACTTCAATCACTATCTCGATCTGTATCATGATGGCAGAACGCCAGATAGTAAATACTTTTTGCAGCACGAAGACGAGAAGATTAGAGCTGTGATGGCCAATTTGCTACAACCCAGACAGTCAGTAAGCTCTAGGTGGAAGGATAAATATGGCATAGAAGCATTACCCGAAAGTATTGTATATGTAAATGACGTGGATAGTACGTTATCCTACTTTGAGCTCAAAAAGATACTACAGCTACAGGCACACCTCATACAACAACTGAGTAGTGAGCAAGACCCACTACGGTTGCGACTATATCAAGAAAACTTTATGCAACTACGCAAAGCCGAAAAAGAGATACTGAAGCGACATGCAACAGTGGTTTTTGCCACTAAGAAGCTACGATAAAATTTTCGCTTTTTTATGTTCTATTAGTTTTGTAAACGCCTCCAGGTTATAGCTACTTAAGTTGTGGTGTGCTGTTAAGCCTGCTTTTTGTGCCACCATTACTCCATAGTAAGTGTCATGATATCCGTCTACACTATGCGCATCTGGATTGATAGAAAGTAATACCCCTTTCTCCATGGCATAAGATATCCAGCGCCAGTCTATATCTAGTCTTCTGGGGTGTGCATTTATCTCTATTACCACACCTCTTTCGGCACATTCATCTATTATGGCTTTGTGGTCTAGCGGATATCCCTTGCGCGATAATAGTAAGCGTCCAGTAGGGTGGCCCAATATGGTAGTATATGGATTGCGAATGGCTGTCAGTAGACGCTCCATCGCTTTTTCTTCTGTCATCTTTAGGTTGCTATGCACACTTGCTATCACTAGGTCGAATGTTGCGAGAACGCTTGATGAGTAGTCTAAACTACCATCTCCTAATATATCCGACTCTATACTTTTGAATATGCGAAACGGTGCTAGCTGAGTATTCAATAGGTCAATTTCTGCATGTTGGGCAGCTATGGTTTCTGGTTTTAGACCGCCTGCATATACGGCGGTTTGCGAGTGGTCGCTTATTACCAGATACTCTAAACCAGCTTCTATAGCTGCTTTTGCCATTTCGGCTATCGTATTTACTCCATCGCTCCAGGTAGAGTGGCTGTGTATGATTCCTTTAATGTCTGAAGGAAGAATAAGTTTGTTGTTGGCTGTTTGCTGAAGCTGTACTAAATCTGCCGATTCTCTCATGGCTGGATTTATGTAGGCAATGCCAGCTTTTTCAAATATCGATGATTCTGAGATTGCAGATTGAGGCATGCCATACTTAGCAATGAATGCATTTACAAAATCATCGCAACCAGTGGTGATAAATAACTTATTGTAAAAATTGTCTGCATCTGTATGATAACAGCGTATTGTAGACTGACCTGGTAATTTTATATCAGTGCTATCTCCATTATTTACAATGCCAGCGCCATCTACCTTGCCAATTATTGCAGATAATTGCTCAGCAGTAGCTGTAGTTACAAAAGCTATCTCTTCCATTGTTTCGCATTGCCTGCGCAGTGCTCCTGTAGGTTCAGTTTTTACATCGGGCAATACTTTAGCAATGAATTGCAAGAAGCTAGCCGCAATTTTTTCTGCATCGGCCCACAGGCAAAAGCCAATATTCTGATTGAAGTAAACAATATTTTGCAACACACTTTCCTGTGTTTTGGCGCCAAATCCTTTTAGTGCCACTAGTCTGTTCTCATTGCAGGCATATTCCAATTCTCCCAGCGATTCTATGCCTAATTCTTGCCAGATAACCGCAATTTTTTTAGGTCCTAGTCCTTTTATTTGTAGCATATCCAATATGCCACTCGGAGTCTTGGCTATTATATCTACCAGCGCTTTCATTTGCCCGGTAGTGAGCAATTCTCTTATTTTTTTACCAGTAGATTCTCCTATTCCTTTTTGCGCATAGAGTATAGCATCTGTCATTGTATTAGCCTCAGCGGGTAGTCGCTCTATGTTGTACGCTGCTACGCTATACGATTTAGATTTGAAACTGTTTTCACCATGTATATCCATCAGTTTCGACAGAAGTGTAAACTGATCGGCTATTTCGTAATTGTTCATATGCGCTAATGCTTGTGGATGAAGTTGCTGTGTCAAAAATACTGTTTGAAACCCGTATTGGAAATTACAGTAACAATGTAATGTCTGAAATGTACTTATAAAGAGCTAATTCATTATTTTTGGTCACTTATGAGAGCTACAGCGAGTATTTTTTTATTGCTACTTGGCGCATGTGTGGCCAATGTAAATGCACAGACTAGAAAAACTGCAGCAAAACCTACAAATGCAAAACCCAAGAACGTTTTGCTACCAATAGCATATCTGGGTGAGCCAGATAAACTTGGTGGCCCAATTAAAAAAGATGATTTTTCGAGGCTTGTAAAACTAGGGGTAAAAGGTAAGGACTCCACAGGTACACGCTATGTAGCGCATGGTTTTGAATTCGTGTTTGCTGAGCGTATGTTATACGAAGACTCTATTGGCAATCTGCAATTGATGACCGATTATCTTAGCGAAGTATGTTTGGGCGATACCTTGCCTGGTGTAGTAGCCAACAGTATCTCTGAGCGTGCAAAAGTTGGCGATACTCTTATCTTCAAAAGTATTGGTTTTGTAAAAGAGAATCAACCAGCCAATATACCCCTACTAGGAAAAGGGATGCGCTTTTACATAATTAAGTAAATAAGAAGTAAGTCTGGTATTCTTTATTTAGCCACCATTTTAGCTAATACAGGTTCCACATCTTTGAATGTCTTGTATTTTGCCTTGCTGGCTTTCCCTGTTCTTGTGCCTTCTAGTTCGCCATCTATAGCACTGGTTACATCTGTCAGCTTTTTTGCTCTGTTTTGTACGGGTCTAGTTACATTGTCAAATACCCTGTTCATGTATAGTGTTCCACTTGCCTCCTTACCTTTCATTTGACCGGCAGCCATTATTATGAGCTCTTTTTCGGGGTCAGCATCAGTGTTTGCAAAGTAGGTTCCCGTTATTTTTACTGGGCTTCCATCACTGGCTAGTGTATCTAGAAATATCCTTTTATAGGTATCCTTAGCAGTAGGCACATACATGTATGCTAGTAATATAGATTTTGGTTCGGCCTCGGCCGCCTGAGACTCGAAGTAAGAATGAGTGAAATAGGCAATTATTGTAGGTTCATTACCGCCCCACTCAGTTGTTTCTTTTACCCACTGTGCGTTCTCTTCGTTAAAGAACGAGTAGAGAGGTCTGCATCTTACCAAAAATTGAACAGGTGTTTCTCCTGAAAGCCTTTTTACGAGTGTGCCCGATGATTTTACAGTATTTGCTACAGTAAGGTTGGCCGATAGAAGTGTGAGGTCATTGTTTTCTGACGCTTTTCTAAACCTCATATCCCACAGTCGCTGAGCAGCCTCGTTGTCTGGTTTTAGGGCATCTACATCCTCATCATATTTGTGTTGCAGAGCCACATGCTCTTTGTGAAGTCTATCATTTATCTCATCTATTTCCTCATTATAGCGTTTGCTATCGTATTCTCTGGTAGATAGTTCTGTATGCAGCTTTTTGGCTATTAGCAGAGCTATATCGTAGTGGCCTTGCTCATGGTGAATGCTACTATAGGTTTTGGTGTGTCTTGGGTCGTTTATCAAAAAAGCATGACTCTGAAAAGCACATTTGGTGGTGAACTTAAATGTTACACGCCCATTTTCTTGTTGTTGCCCATCTGTTGTAGTGAAGTACACCGCCGGGCATATGTAAGAAGCCAGATACCTATTGTCTAGCTCCGCTTTCAGTTTCTGCTTTCTGTCTGCTTTTGTCTGAAAATCGGTCCAGGTAAGTGTACGAGTATTGATTATTTTTCCTTCAGGTGCTATCCAGCCAATGTCTTCTTTCTGTGCATTTGCGCCTATAGATATCAGCATAGTCGCTGCTGTTAGGTATTTCTTTATCATTGGGTGTAGTTATAAGTTGATTGGTAATAATTTTCCAAGTAGATATCATTCAAAGATATTGCCAACTACATGTAAATCATAATTTTATTAAGCTTTTATTTTTAATAAAACGCTACAGCCCTTGCATTTGCAAGGGCTGTAGCGTTTTATAGTTTATAATAAGATTCAGCTTATTGCTTTACTACTTGTA
>CALRKH020000085.1:0-14815 GCA_943367855.1 Asaia bogorensis
ATACAGTCTTGCGTGCGGGCCATACACAGCAGGTATTCTGCCGTCTGCCTATACTCTGGCGATACCAGGTTCAATTGTTTATTAGCTTCTGCACAGTTGCGCGATGCGTCCAGTGCAGTACGTGCACTTTGTATTTTGGCCATATCATCCTGACCAAACACAGCTAAAGAGCTAAATAAAGCGAAACTTAATATTGATATTACTTTCATCAATCTGTGTCTTAGTTAAATTTTACCCATACTATTTTAGCACTTCTGTCACGTCCGTCTTTTTCTACCAGCACAGTAGCATAGGTATTAGTCTCTTTCCTATAGTCCGATGCGTCTAGGTGAATCTTGTTGCTCAACTCTGTCTCTTTGGGATCCCCGAAAAGGAAAAACTTATTTACGCCCTTGCCATTTAGCGAATAGCATATAGTGTTTAGATTCTTTACCTTTTTTACCAGCTTTCTTCTTTTATCATCTTCTTCTCTATCAAAATTGCGGTCATTATCATTAAACAGCACATAGCGGTTTTTATCTGTAGACACGTAGTCAAATGACATATAAGAGTTATCCTCTGCCGAACCTTCCAATATACTCCAACGACCCTTAGTACGAGAAGATATATAAAGCGGATAATAGTGTCCTTCTACCTCTTGCAACTTGCGCACACAAAAACCGTTCTTTTCAGTTCCATCAGCATTAAGCTCATTCACTGCTAAATCGCCCATATGTGTATAATAGCGAGTAGAGCTGCTCTTGCCTACAGAACTCTGTACAGTATACCTAGTTAGCACCTCAGATATCACAGTAGTACTATTATCTTTGTTAATGATCATATCCTGTGGCGTGCCCTTGTATTCTAGTTGTGTATTCAATACGTCTTTAGCATAGGCATTTATCTTTTGGCCATTTAGAGGCTTCACACTCTTCAGTTCCAGCGTTTCCGGATCTATGTAGCTCATAAAAGACATATAGCTATATTTAACTGCTGAAGTTAAAAATCCTGTATGTTTATCCAATATAGACATAGTCAGCAATTGCAACGAATTATTACCACGATTGTAAGCCATTACAGATTTTGTATCCTTAAAATCTTCTGTAAACTTCAGCGACTTGGTCACAAAATTTTTACTACCAGCTTTTAGGCAAGATATATATACCTTCCCATCACGGCCTTTCAACGAGTTGGCACCATAGGCAGCCAAATACAATCTTCTGTTACCATCAGTTACAGCTCCTATATACCGCAAGTATTTATAATCTTCATCTGGCGAGTCATAGTATGCCGCACTCAGTTGCTTATGAGCACCATCAAAATGCAACACCCTAATTTTCTCATCGGCTTCTTTAGAATAGCCATTAAAGAAAATTACGCTATAACACTCAGATTCTGGGTCTTTTTCTATAAATATAGAGTTGGTCTCTACAGTAAATAGCTTCATTTTAGATTGCGTAGAAGAACCAAGTTCATCTTCCTTTACAAGTGCTCCTGTGTTGCCATTAAAGCGCATACGATAGAGAGTAGGTGTGCGTTTTTCTGTCTCTATCACAAAAAGCACTACCTCTCCACTTATTTCATACAAGCCTGCCACTGTAATTCTTCGTATTTTCTTAGCGTCCCACAGTTCACTTTCCACTTCCTGCGTAGCCGTCAGTTTACGCTGTTGGTTATACACATTTATTTCTATTCCACTCTTGCGTGCAAAATGAAAAAACATGGTATTGCCGTTTTTCAGCATTATCACCTTGTTATAGCCATTATCAGGCTCGTCAAAACCCTCACTTTTTTGTATCTGTGGTGTCTGTGCATGTACAGACGACACCAAAAAAAGAATTGCCATAGCGGCAAATAATAATCTTTTCATAAGATGAAACTAAATTTTTTGCGAAAGTATACTTTTCGTCACAATTTATAGCATATTGATTATTAATTTATTATGCCTATTATCCCGATTATTTCAACCATCTTCCCCCTTTTTTCAGAAGTTCCAAAGGAGTATCCGGAACTAATAAAAAAGCCGTATTCCGAACGGAATTAAGATTGCTATAGATCAGAAGTAGCACTAAAGCACCAGTTAACCTAAGTGCAGATTAAATCAAAAAAAACAGCCAATTTATATTCTAAATACACTTATATCGGCACGCCTCTATCTCCCCCAAACTGTTCAACCACAAAAATCTTCCTACTACACTTCTCATCACATTAAGACAATAAACATAAACCCCTACCAGCAAACATCTCCACACAAATCACCCACCAAAATCAGCCCAAAAACTGTATTAAGCTCGGCAGACAAGTGTATCAGTTCGGCGTAGTATCTACTACGTCGCAGCGTCAGTCCATCTCCAGATGGACGAAACCAACATTTAACCTTATTTATCAACACGAAACAAAACATTTCTATTTTTTCGCTGCTGTTGGTCTTATTTTATGACCATCTGCCTCCAGCAAAGCACCTATCAAATACAACTCACAGAGAACCAGAAAAAACGAACAATTAATATGCAACACCTATAAACCCATTACCAGAACACAGGTATACTATATCCCGGATACTCAAAAGCACCTCACGTATTCATATTCCTTGCATAGAGCACCCTCATCATGGAGTATGCACTATATCCTCCCAACTACTCCCCGAAGATCTCGAATATTTATCATACACCATACTGTCATTCGCTATGTAGTAGTGCACAAAACTATGCCCATACATACCATTATTAGGCGATACAAACGACAACTTCCTGCTGCTAGAGTCATAGCCTTCCAGATACATAACCTTTGCATTCCCTGGGTCTATAGTGTCCATCACAGATATAGTAGTATCATCCATCACATATACTTTAATACGCTTTACTATTTCTGTCGTCTCATATACTTGCGGAGCGCACAACCAGCATTGGTAAATCGACTGTCCTTGCATCATCCATTTCCCACCAATTCGGTTCACATAGTCGCGCATAGCAGGCGTTGGCGCAGGTGTCGGCAAACTATTCTTTTTCGCACATCCAGCTGCCACCACAAAGCATGCAGCCATTATGATAATTATATTGATTTTCATTCTTATTTTCAGCATCTAATGTAGCTACTACAGCAATAATCTTACCATTCTGGTTTGTTGCACCACCATTAGCACATTTATTGCCTGCCCTACACTTTGATTTCATTATTTCAGCTCAGTTTTTTCACCACCATTGGTCATTTTTTCTGGCCACCTACCTCCCGCAGGTCAAATAAAATCCCCAAAACAAAACCCATTAGTAGCATAATATTTTGACTGCTCGTGCTATGTTACCCAATGTTTTATTTTGTCTTCTCTATTCCAACAAACCAATTCATCACGCTTAAATAAGGTTAGGCTTCTATTTCAGCATACGTCACACCATCAGTCAATACAATAGGTAAATGCCAATTTTCGAACGACCTAAATAATGCATCTGCCTGTATTCTTAAATATAGCAACAAAACCAATCAAACATTAATCGCCCAAATATCCACTAAAATTTATTGCACCACATCACACACCACCCACTCACCATCAGCACTGCGCCCACCAGCAGCAGGGCATATACATATCGCCTTATGCTGGCCTTTGCCACACTAAGTATCAGCAACACCACCCCTATCACTACATTATATATCCCAAATATCGCCACCAGCAGACCCAAGGTCAGCCAGGAGTCTATAAGCTCATCCACATACACTATAGAGCAAAACAAGTATATAGCCGCTGCTATCCCCACATTCAGCCCCACTATCCATTTTAATGCCTGCTTCATATGCTATACCGTTTTTGTAGCTGCATGTTTATGGTTACACAGTTTATGTATCTAATGTACTACTTTATGTTCAATGTAGTGAGAATCAGCACAGGGCATCAGCATCATAACACCCACGCTCATCAGGCTATTTCAGCCCCACTATCCCACCACTTCACTATCTTTGCTAGGTCAAATTTGCTTCTTTTATGCACCATTTCAAAGAAAGCCAAAAGTTCACCCAGTGGTGGCTATGGGCACTGATTATTGCCTCATTAGTAATCCCATTGGCACTCACCTTCTCCGGCTTGCAAACCAGCAAGCAGCCCCTCACTATGGGCAACATACTTATTGGTTGCAGCATACCAGCCTTCATCATCATACTATTTGCCTCTATGCGGCTCACCACCCTTATAGATAGCACAGGCATCTACTACCGCTTCATGCCCTTCCACCTCAAGCCCCGCCATATAGAGTGGCAAGAAGTAGAAAAAGCCTACATCCGCACCTATAGCCCCATCAAAGAATACGGAGGCTGGGGCATCCGCAAAGGACTCGGCAAAACCGGCATGGCATTCAATGTCAGCGGCAGCACAGGCCTTCAGCTAGAGCTCAAAGACGGCCAAAAAATACTCATAGGCACCCAGCACCCCGATGATGTTACCACCCTGCTCCGTCAGCTAAAAAAGATTAAATAACCCTACCCCACCTCAAGTTCCCCGCCCCCATTACAGCCCCAATCCCCCACCATTCCGCCCCTATAAATTTGTGGATATCTTTCTTCCGCACCCCTTTCATTAGCTACCTGCATCACTTATCTTTGCAGCCCTATTTATCACCCTTCACTTATCCTCCACCCTATCCACTATGTCACATATAGCTTTTCGCATTGCTACAGCCGTTAGCACATCAGGCAAGCACACACTTGCCTTAGTCCATAACACATATAGCACAAGCACATTACCACCAGCAACTTTTGCGCGCTATACATCAATAACTACCCTGCGCAAAAACACACCCACCTCCTGCGCAAAAAGTGCGCAAAAACACCCGTCATCACTCCCACAACCCACTGATTATCAACCACTTACACCAAACTTCCCAAAAACAAAAAGTGCGCAAAAATCCACCACCACTCCACCCCTCCCAGCTACCAACATACACAAAAAAAAGCGGAGCAACCGCTTGGTTACTCCGCTTTCATTATCGTGCCCAGGACTGGATTCGAACCAGCACACCCGTGAAGGCGCTGCGACCTGAACACAGTGCGTCTACCAATTTCGCCACCTGGGCAGTGCACATTATTTCCGTGTCAGGGAGCGCAAAGGTAGCTAAGTATTTCCATCTGTCAAAGTATAAATTGATTAGCCCACCACACGTTTTGCCCTCCACTTCATATACTCATAGCCCCCCACATTCATCATCAGCAACAGCATCCCATAAAATGTATCTTCCACAGGTATCGTTATCATCCTTATCCCCAAGTTATGACTATCATTATAGCTCACCACAGGCTCAAGCGTTATCGCCCCCGTCAGCACCCCATTCGAAATAAAGAATGGCAACAATATCATAAGAAACGTAAGCAGAAACGGCGCCAGCCACTCCACTCGCTTCCACAACACTACCCCCAGATACACAGCCAGCAGCAAGAAGGTAACCGAAGTATACAATTGTCCTATATGCCACACACCCATCACCACCATCACCACAGCCAGCACTCCAAAAACTATCCTTGCAGTGCCATGCCACTTTTTCAGGTTTATGTACCTATCCACACAGTAATAAGTAAACACACACGCATACGGTATGCACAGAAAGAACAGCACCTCCTCTATCGGCAGTCGGCCCACATACACCCCTATCACATACCTCGGGTTGAACCACCATATACCAATGCGGGTGAAGATCTCGTCCCACACCAGGAAGAACAACCCAGTCAGCAAGCAAGGCATCAAAAAGTACCTAAGCTGCGTTATAAACTTAAACTTAGGATGAAATGAAAACAAAAACGGAAACAGAATACAAAATGTATCTACCGCTAGGTATAAGAAACGATCAGGCATTAGCACGCTTTTGTTTCAGTGCATCTACAAAATATTTCATCGGCACCCACAGCATCCCAAAGCACTCACCATCTTCTTTTCCCAAATGTTTATGATGCATTTTATGCGCCCTTCTTATAGCCCTGAAGTAAAAATTATCCGAATTCCGCAACCATTTAAATCGCTGATGAATAAATATATCATGCACCAAAAAGTACGCAAACCCATAGATAGTGATACCAAGCCCTATAAACATTGGCCACTGTATAGGTCCATACAGTCCCAGTGCCAAGCATGCTATACCCGGAAATGCAAAAATCAGAAAGAAGTAGTCATTCTTTTCGAAGAAAGAAGTAGGATTCTTTTTATGATGGTCCTCGTGCAGAAACCACAAAAAGCCATGCATCAAGTATCTGTGTGCCAGCCAGGCCACAGCCTCCATTCCCACAAAAGTGCCTACCACTATCATCAGATTTACATACCACATATACCTATCTATTTTGAAGACGAAACCGGAAACAATTCCTCTAGTTTCTTAAACCTAAAATCAAAAATATGCTGCAATCTCTTCCTTACAAACAAAGAATGTGCCACTGTTCCTATAATGCCAAATGGTATAGCATACCGCACATCATCAGTCATATGCACACCTCCATCCTTCGCAGTAAAAGTATGCGTATGCTCCCACAACGCATAAGGCCCTTTTTCTTGGGTATCTACAAACAGGTGCGGCTCTTGCACCTTAGCAATTTTGGTTGTCCAGCCAGTTGGTATGTTAGCCACAGGTCTCAACCTGTAGCTGATTCGTTGCCCTTCATACATCTTAGTACCATTCAGGTCTGTCAATATATCAAAACGCATCTCTGGTGGGCATATCACCGCCAGATTTCTTGGGTCCGAAAAAAAATCCCATGCCTCCTCTATTGAGATGGGCAAAAACTGTTCCGAGTGTAAATTATATACCTTCATCGTTAGCACTATTAGTCAATGTTTCAATCCATTTATCCATACAAATCTTCAACCACGGTGTATAAGTACTTGGAGACTCACCAATATGTTCCTGCAAATATTCCACATTCATATACTTATAATCTCCCACCTCTTCTGGGTTAGGCTTTGGCAGCTTATCAGACACACCCACAAAAACATGATCAAACTCATACTCCACCAATCCATTACCAAACTCTGCCCTGTAAACAAAGTTGAACGACTTTCTCAGCCTCACCTTCATACCCATCTCTTCCACCAGCCTGCGTTGCGCTGCTGCATGGGCTGTTTCACCCGGCCTCGGATGGCTACAGCAAGTATTAGACCACAAAGATGGAGAATGATATTTAGTATCTGCCCGCTGCTGCAACAGCATTTTACCAGCCGAGTTAAATATAAACACAGACACTGCTCTGTGCAGCCTACCCTGCACATGCGCCTCCTGCTTCTCCATCAATCCTACCTGTGTGTCATTTTCATCCACCAATATCACCTGTTCCATATCTATCTAGCTATAAGTTACAGCATACTAAAACTATGCCTGAAATATGACGTCACTAACAATCCTATCTTTTGTGGATTAGATATGCGCACACGCTCTTGTTGTATGCGCGATGGGCTAAATGCTCTAATCTTATTAAACAATGACCTGTAATATACATATGCTACATATACTCCAAATCTCGAGCTCCTTGGCAGCGATTTTATACCTTGCAATGCCTCCCTAAAGTCATTCTCTATATCGTTCTCTATATGCAGTTTATCTGCCTCAGTAAAAGACTGAAATGCTACACCTGGAAAATAAACCCTACCCAAATGCTCAAAATCTGCACGAAAATCTCTCAAAAAATTCACCTTCTGAAAAGCTGCACCAAGTTTGCGGGCTGGCTCATACAGCGATTGATACTTTGTTTCATCCCCTTCAGTGAAGACCCTCAGACACATCAAGCCTACCACCTCTGCCGAGCCCACTATATAGTCTGCATAGCTATCACCAGAGTGGTCTGCCTTGTTAAGGTCAGTCTCCATACTTTTCAAAAACAGTGTGATCAATTCATCCTCAATTTTGTATTGATGCACCACTGCCTGAAAAGAATTAAGCACTGGGTTAGTAGATATGCCTCTTCTTATGGCATTCCAGGTATCATTCTTAAATTCATAGAACAACGTCTTTTTATCGAAGTCGTGAAAAGTATCAACTATCTCATCCGCAAATCTCACAAAACCATATATAGCATATATCGGATCGTGCATTCTTTTATTGAGGCAGTATATACCCAACGAAAAACTTGTGCTATATCTGCGTGTCGTCAGTCTACTGCAAGCCAGCGAAACTTCGTCATAAATTTTCTTCATAGGTTCAAATGTTTTTCATGCTTTTTAATAACTCAATAGCTGCTACTTTGCCAGATATCAAAGCTGGCGGCACTCCAGGTCCGGGCACTGTAAGCTGCCCAGCATAAAACATATTCTTCACTTTCAAATTGCGCATAGACGGTTTCAACACTGCTGTTTGCGCTAGCGTGTTAGCTAATCCATATGCATTACCCTTGTATGAATGATAATCCTTTTCAAAATCTTTTATGCAATAATCTCTTTTATAAACTACATGTTCTTTAATTGTGTCTCCACATAGCGTTTCCATTCTTTTCATTACCACATCATAATAATGGTTTCGCATCTCAGGAGTATCCTCTAGTCCTGGGGCTACTGGTATGAGCACAAATAGATTTTCCATTCCCACTGGTGCCACACTTTCATCTGTTTTAGATGGGCAACAAACATAAAATAATGGGTCAGTTGGCCATTGCGGATGCTCATAAATCTCCACAGCATGCTTATCTAGAGATGCATCAAAAAATAAATTGTGATGAATAAGCTTCTTCACTTTCTTGTTAACACCTATGTAAAACAATAAGCTAGATGGTGCCAAAACCCTACTATCCCAGTACTTTTCATCGTATCTTTTATATTGTTTGTCCAGCAGTTTTTGCTCTATATGATGATAGTCGCCTGCAGCTATAAGTCCACTAGCTTTTACAGCGCCATTTTTTGTCACCAAACCATCAAACTTCCCTTCAGATACATTTATATGCGTCACCTCATTATCATAGCTAAACTTTACTCCAAGAGACTTCGCAAGTTCTTCCATAGCATCACCTATCTTAGCCATTCCTCCCATTGGGTACCATGTGCCCATCGTAAATGCTGCATAATTCATAAGGGTATATAATGCAGGTATTTTATTAGCCATAGCTCCCAAAAAAAGAACAGGGAACTCCATTAAAGCAACTAATCTTGGATCTTTGAAATAGGATCTGGTGTGGCTACTTACAGACTTAAAAACATCAAGTTTTGCTACGCCCTTCACCACATCCATATTCACAAACTCCAGCCATGAGTAAGATGGTCTATAAACCAGTTGGTCCATTCCTACCTTATACTTATACCCCCCACCTTCCAGATATTGCTTTAATTTTCCTGCACTACCCTTTTCTATATTTTCGAAAGTCTCGTATATACCATCTAAAGTGGCTGGCACTTGAAGGACATCTTCTTTACCAAATATTATCTGAAAGCCAGGATCTAGTTGTACTAGGTTGTAGTAATCGCTAGGTGCCTTACCAAACGCAGAGAAGAATTTCTCAAACACATCTGGCATCCAATACCAACTCGGCCCCATATCAAAAGTAAACCCATCGGCCTCATATGCACGTCCTCTCCCACCTGCTCCAGCATTCTTCTCATACACAGTAACGTCTATACCAGCAGCTGCCAAGTATGCGGCCGATGCCATTCCCGAAAATCCACTACCTATTACCGCTACTTGTTTCACAATATCTTAATTTAATTTACCCATTGCATTAATTCGTGTAAATCATTCACTCCGGTCAGCCACTTGGTATTTTTGGGCAACTTAACCCCGGACAATAATTCATGAGAACCAGTAATCAACACTTTAATATTAGTACTGATACCAGAATAATGTTCAATCAACTTATTTACCTCTTCAACCGACCTTGAGGCTACAAAAAATATTAATAGAAATTGAGGATTTACCGTCGCTGCTATTTCCGCAACATCCTCTACAGGCAGATTAGCACCTAAATATACTGTATTGTATCCATTACTACGTAATACGTAATCAGAAAATAACAATCCAATCTCATGCCACTCATCTGGAGGCAGAAAAAGCAGAAACTTCGCCTCTTTCCTTGCCATTGGTATCACGCCATCAATAGCTGCCATCAGCTTCCTGCGGATAATACAAGATGCAAAGTGTTCTTGTACAGGTATTGTTTTGTTAACTGTCCACAAAATGCCAGCCTTTATCAAAAACGGATAAATGACTTTTAACATAGTTTCAGACAATCCTACTCTTAATACAGATGCGCTAAATACCTTCTCAAATCCAGCCTCATCAAAACTCAATAAACACCCGATAAGATCATTAATGTAGCTTGCAAACATCGGATCCGCTCCACTACTAGATTGCTGATTTTCTATTAAATTATGAATATCACTGTCAGACATTGCAGCAATCTTTGATATCTTATGCCCAAACGTGAGCAACGTAGTTACGTTCAGCAACTTACGTACTTGAGCATCATCATAATAGCGCCTGTTAGTATCTGTTCTATTCGGAACAATTAAACCATACCGCTTTTCCCATATTCTTATGGTATGTGCTTTAATGCCCGTGAGCCGTTCTAAATCATTAATTTGGTAAGACTCCATTTGTTTAACTTATGTAGTGCAAACTTAAACAAATTAATGAACAAAACTAAGAAGAGGTGAGTTTTTCTGAAATTTTAACTAATAACTTTTAAACAGAACAAACAAAAAGGAAACAAAATATCCAGCTCACCTTTTTCTATATTGCCTTATCTTACTGTATTTAACAAACGCAGTATAGGCTGATAATTTGCAAATCAAATACCCATTAAACCCATCAAGAAAACCCAACTTTATAATGTATTCAGAAACAAAATGCCAAAATGGAGATAATATAATTTTAAGAACTGATGCTTTCTTACCCGCTTCAACAGCAGCAATCGCAGCAAGCTCAGTATATTTTTCTATTTTCTGTAAATGCTGGCTCAATGATGTGAAGGAATAATGAAGTAAATCTCCTTTCAATACACCTTTTTTAATTGTGTCATCTAGCGGCGCCCAATACTCATGCACGCGCTTTTCTATCCATTTACCTTTTGTTCTGTTATATAGCCTGGTTTGCCAATCCGGATACCACCCACAGTGCTTTATCCATTGACCACAATAATTTGTAAGCCTTGAAAATTTATAAACTTCATAATCAGGTTTAGACAATACTACTGCAATAGATGCTCTTAACTCTTCCGTCAACTCTTCATCAGCATCCAACGACAACACCCAATCGTTAGAGACATAAGATGTAGCTAGATTCTTTTGCTGTGCATACCCTAAAAAGTCTTGAGTATAGAATTTAGCACCGTATTGCTGTGCAACAGCAGGTGTTCCATCAGTCGAAAAACTATCTACTACCACTATCTCATCTGCTATTGTAGCTACAGATGCTAAACAGCGTGCTAAATTACGCTCCTCATTTTTAGTAATTATGATGACAGATAGCCTATTCATTTTAATCAATACTTAACTTTAATACCCAAAGTTAGCAATGCTCAATAAAGTGGTGTAACTTTACTTTGTTAACAGCCAAAAAACAGCAGTAAGGTGCTAAAATTTAAAAAGAATTAATTTTGGTTTTTTATTTCCTGCAATTCCCTTACCTTTGCAGTCCGAAAAATTTATAACGAAATGGAAGCAGTAGCTTTTGTACACGAACAACTAACCGCAAAAAAAGAATTTCCAAAATTCAAAGCCGGTGATAACATCACTGTAAACTATAAAATTGTTGAAGGTAACAAGGAGCGTATCCAGTCGTTCAAGGGTGATGTTCTCAAACGTCAAGGCTCTGGTCACACCCAAACTTTCACAGTTCGTAAAATTTCTGATGGAGTGGGTGTAGAGCGTCTTTTTCCTCTGTTTTCACCAAACATAGACTCAATTGTATTACACAAGACTGGTCGTGTTCGTCGCGCTAAACTATTCTACTTGCGCGAACGTTCTGGTAAATCTGCTCGTATCAAAGAGAAAAAACAAATACACGCTTCAGCTAAGAAGTAGTATTAATTTTATTTGTAGTGAAAAGAGGATATACAATGTATATCCTCTTTTTCTGTTTTGCTTATCTATCGTCTTATTTATTCAAATAACTGTAATTTCCAACAAACTTATTCACTACCACTAAGAATCAGAAAAAAATAAGTAGCTATCAGTAAGTTCAAAAGTCTACTAATAAGCAAAATTATAATGGCTCCAAATTTAGGAACCATTATAAAAGAAAATTAAGCCGACAAACTAGTCGAACTTACAAGTCATTTTAACTTTATCTCCCATGTTAGCAACTGAAGTTGACAGACTATTATATGCAACTTCTGCAGCCTTGTTTCTTGATTTCCTTAGACTATTTTTTTGAATAACTATTAAGTGATCCTGTTGATTTAGTTTCACAAGAAAATGAATAAACTTTTTTACAATATGCAAAAATCCACAGCGATAGCTGTCAGCCTAACACATGCTTATAATTACATCAATTTACTATTAATCTATTAAATTCAAATTAAATTTAAATCTGCAATAGAAAATATATATTTTATAATATAGTTATATTAGTTTATATATTTATTTTATTTATTTAATAATATTATGATCAACTATTATAACTAACACTAACCATTTGAACTGAAAATCAAAAAAACAGCCTATGAAGAACATAGGCTGTATAAAACGAGAATTAAGAAAATTTATCTACCCCCTCTACCTCCTCCACCTTGCATTTGTTGTGGCGCAGATGGCTGGCGATTACCACCTTGCGGCTGTGGCGCAGATGACGGACGCATTTGCGGAGCTGAGGGCGTAGACAATCCTCTATCAAATCTATTATCGTATTGTCTAGGTTGCATATTACCATTGGTGCTACCTTCATTTCTTTGATTCAGACGAGGCGGTATAGAATTATTACGTTGAGCAGGTTGCATATCCTGACCACGACTATTCGAACGATCTTGTTGAGGAGTAGGTTGCACATTACGTATACCCCCTGATCGATCTGGCATAGTTGGGTTTACTCTGTCTATTCTTGTAGGCTCTTGTGGGTTATCTGCACGACGATAATCATTTCTGAAACCTTGATTTGGCTGTTGATATCCTCTATCTCCTCTACTTGGTTCCTGCATAGTACCTCTATCTCCTCGACTTGGCTCCTGATATGAGCCACGATCTCCTCGACTAGGTTCCTGCATAGAACCTCTATCTCCACGACCATCAGGTTGATTACGTTGAATATCCTGGCGGAACTGAGGTTGACGACCTCCTTCAGATTGTACCACTTGCTGGCCCCTACCTATGGCACGTGGAGCCTGAACTACACCACGAGGATTGGCTGTACGTACTGATCCTCTATCAATTTCAGGACGATAAATATTAACACTATTGCGACCTACGCTGATGGCTCCAGGGCGATTGACATTTGACACTTGATAAACTGGCACTCTTCTACCCGTATATTGCTGTATTACTTCCCCACGAGGACCATAATTGTAACGCACCCTTGTAGAGTTATCTATGTAATAATTATTAACGATAGTTGTTTGGTTGATATAAGTAGTATTGTAGCGAGGCCCCCTCCAATACTGTATGCAATTGGGCTGGTACATATATTGTGGGCCAACAAATATCCACCAACTATCTGGTGCATAATAATTCATTCCTACGTTAATACCAGGACCCAAAGGTGCCCATCCACAGGAGCCTCCACCAAAACGCCAGCTAACCCAAGCAGGAGCCCACTCATAACCTGGTATCCATACCCAGCCATAATATGGATTATATGACCAGCGACCATAGTGATATACTGCCCAACCCCAAGGATCATCAGACACCCAAGTGTTGCCATATTCGGTCATAACCCAGTAACCTCGGCTACCATAAGGTCGAAAATTTCCATCCTCGTTCGGCACCCATACATTACCATATTCCGGGTCGTATATCCATTGTCCGTAAGGAGCCAGATTGTCATAAAACATCTGGTATGACACTGTTACATTTTGTGCCTGAGATTTAGTGGTACTACCTACTAAAAATAAGAAAGCCAAAGCGGCGAAGGCAAACATTTTCTGAAAGTACTTCATCATATAGTTGAGATTTAATAGCCTGAGTTTTGTGTGGCTTCATATACCTATTCAATCTACAAACCAATTTTAGCCAAAGCGATGTTAATGTATCAAAAACAGACTAAAACTGGCGAAAATGACAAGTATGCATACAAGATACAAAAAAGAAATTGTCATAAAATGAAGTAGTCTCTGGTTTATACCAGAGACTACTAAAATAAATACTGTCTTAATATCACTATTACCTAGCAGCTATAGCTTCTGCCATAGTTTTGCCTATGTTAGCAGGGCTGGCTACAACGTGTATACCACACTCAGCCATAATTTTCATTTTAGCTTCTGCAGTGTCATCAGCTCCGCCTATTATAGCACCAGCGTGACCCATACGACGACCAGGAGGCGCTGTTTGGCCAGCTATAAAACCAACTACTGGCTTGCGCATGTTGTCTTTTAGCCATTTTGCAGCTTCAGCCTCCATGTTACCACCTATTTCACCTATCATTATGATACCATCAGTTTCAGGATCGTTCATCAGTAATTCTACTGCTTCGCGTGTTGTAGTACCTATGATTGGGTCGCCACCTATACCTATAGCAGTTGATATTCCCATACCTGCTTTTACGGTTTGGTCAGCTGCCTCATAAGTTAATGTACCAGATTTGGAAACTATACCTATACGACCTGGTTTAAATACAAAACCCGGCATGATACCAACCTTTGCTTCTCCAGCAGTAATTACACCCGGACAGTTAGGACCAATGAGGCGACAATCGCGACCATTGATGTACTCACGTGCCTTTACCATGTCTTGTACTGGTATACCCTC
>CALRKH020000086.1:0-14571 GCA_943367855.1 Asaia bogorensis
ATTATCAAAATATTGAAAACTTAGAATTAGCTGAGTGGCAATAATTTTGCCACTCATTTTTCTTTATAACATGGACTTCTTAGCATTAGCCAATAGCAGATATACTACCAAAAAGTACGATGACCAATCTATTATACCTCAAGATAAAATAGAAGCCCTCAAAGAGATACTCAGGCTCACCCCATCTTCTATCAATAGCCAGCCTTGGCGCTTCACTATCGTTGCCACTCCAGCGGTCAAACAGCAGTTTGCAGCAGCATCCATGTTCAATGAGCAAAAGATAAACCAGGCTAGTCACTTGGTGGTCTTTTCTGCCATCCACGATATAGCACTTTTCGAGCAGCATATACAGCAACACTTGCCAGAGGGGGCCGTCAACTATTACAACACACTTATCAAGTCAAAACCAGTAGAAGAAGTTCGCTCCTGGTTGCAGCATCAGGTGTATATTTCATTAGGTTTCTTCTTGGCTGCCTGTGCGGGTATGGGCATAGATGCCACGCCTATGGAGGGTATAGAGCCCGATAAATACAGCGCATTGTTGCAGCAGCCAGGCTACTTACCTCTGTTTTCTGTGGCGCTTGGTTATCATCACCCTACCGATGCTAATCACCCTTCTGTTAAGCCCAAAACTCGTGTGCCACTTTCAGTAGCAGTTACCACGCTCTAAGCTCATTGTGTGGCTATGTAGCAGCTTCGGTTTGCTACATGGCTACTTAATATGCTAGGTAGACCGCACCCACTTGTTATAATACGGTTTTATGATTCGGTTGATGTAACCACTCATATATGCCTCGTTGATAAAGCTATTGCTCCAGTTCTCAAACCTGCTGCACTGAGTGCTCAGGTAGAAGAAGTATATACAAACACCAAGCGCTGGTAGCAGTCTCCGTTCTTCTGCACTTAGCGTCACCACAGCTTCATAGCCGGCCAAAAATGCAGCTACCTTGCTAGCACACGCCGCTTCATCCCGTTCCGTATAGTGTAGTTGCAGCATATAGTAGGCCACATCTAGGCACAGCCACCCATTACCACAAAAGTCAAAGTCGAATAAAGTCACCCTGCCATCATCCGTTATGCTCATATTGTCAAACCACACATCCAGGTGCACTATGCCGCTCCTTATTTGGCTGGCATCTGCACCAGCCAGCACTTCTGTTAGGTAATCTTTCATCAGCTGCATCCTGCGCATATCATCACTATCTTCTGGCACAAAGTCTGCTATTTGTTGCATGGCTTGGTGCAGTAGTGTGTCTGCATTATAGTCTGGTCGGTTCAGCTCCATACCTGCTAGTTGCAGGTGCATTTTGCCCACTAGTCCGCCTATGTATTCGTGTAGTGCAGCATCATATTGTTGCAGTTTTCGTCCTTCGGCATAGCTATACAGCACACAGTATCTTTCCCCCTCTGGTGCTTCTATAGGGGTTATGTAGCCACCATCAGTGGCAGCTATAGCATAGCTCACAGGTAGTCCGGCACTATGCAGTTGTTTCACCACCTTTAGTTCCTCGCTTATAGCCAGTGGTGTGCGCCAGTTTAGGGCATATATACGCAGCACATATTTGCTATTGGCGCATCGCACAAGGTAGGTGTCGTTTATGCCACTCTTTAGCAACTTGCATTGCACTATAGCCTCTTCAGGCATATAATGCGATTGCACAAATCCACTCAAATAACGAGCAGATAGTATAGAACTAGATACAGGAAAATGCGACATATCTCACAAAGATACCGCTTGGTCAACCCCAATCACTCTTCCATAGCCTACACTGTTGTCCTAAAACATGTTTTTAGTCTAGTTTTTGGAATTTTAATTGCCATCGATATACAAACATCAAAAATCATCTATTATTTTGCGTCCATGAAAACCAAGTTTCTATCGCTATTTGTTGTAATGCTTACAAAGTCGGTGATAGGTCTTGCCCAAAACTATACTAATTGTCAATGTCAGGTTATGCTCAATCCCTCTTACGATGGGAAGATCATCATCTTTCAAAAACCTGGCGGAGAAATAATAACCACACTCGCCCACGACAAAAAGAAAGACGAGTTCATCACCTTTACAGTCAGCAACGACAGCGCAGGTTTTTACGAGGTTTCTGTCAATCAAGGTGCTATTCGTAATAAAATGAAAGGGTGGGTCAGAAAATCTGCCAACATAGGCACCTACTCTAGTATTTACAATGCAGTAGAGCCCCTAAAACTCTACAATAAAACCTATGTCAACTCCGACATTCGCACATTCATATATCGCAGTTCCAGCTACTTCTATACAGCCACTCGTTGCAAAAAAAGATGGATTTATACTGAAGTAAATGTTGGCAATAAACCACGTGCCGGTTGGATGTCTCCAGACTCTCAGTGTAGCAATCCATATGCCAGTTGCAATTAGCTTCTTGTATGGTTATTCTTATTCTTTTTATGCTTCAGCAGTTACTCCTATCACGATAATAGCTTGTTCTTGAATGCAAAGCTGATTAATTCAGCAGTATTTCTTAGTTCCAGCTTTTGTATGATGTTGTTTCTGTGTGTGTCCACTGTGCGTGGGCTTAGCGATAGTTGTTCACCTATTTCAGCACTGCTCAGTCCCTCAGCTAATAGCTTTATGATTTCTACCTCTCGCAGGCTTAGTTGTGCCAGCTTATGCTCCGCAGCATTGCCTTGTGGTTGCATCATCAGGTTCATTAACTCGGCCGAGTAATACTTGCCACCCTCAGCCACTCGCCGCACAGCCGCATGAAATTCCCCTTTGTCACTATTCTTCACCAGATACCCATCTGCCTGGTCTTGCATCACTCGGCTTACGGTATATTTCTCAAAGTGCATAGACAGCACTATCACCTTCACTTCCGGATATCGTTTCTTTATTTCCTTCAGCGTCTCAAAACCATCCATCACGGGCATATTCAGGTCCAGCAGCACCACGTCTGGTCGTTGGTGCGTCATCAGTCGCAGCAGCTCCTTCCCATTACCAGCACTTGCCAGCACCTCCGCTCCTTCTAGCTCATTCAGTATCAGTATCAGCCCATCCAGCAGTAGCTTATGGTCATCTGCTATCATTATCTTCATACCTGCTTATTTTAGTGGCACTTTTACTACTGTTCTTAGTCCCCCCCCGGGATTGTTCTCTATCACTATCTCACCGCCTATCTGTTCCACCCTGGTTCTTATATTCACCATGCCCATGCCATGTTTGGCATTGTCACTTTTCAGTCCTTGTCCATTGTCTTCCACCGTTAGCACCACTATGTTTTTTATCACCAGTAGTTGCAGGTTTATCAGCGTCGCTTTACTATGTTTCAGTGCGTTCGATACCAACTCTTGTGCCACCCTATACAGTGCTAGTATATAGTTGTCGGGTATGTTCACATTGCCCGTCATATCTTCAAACACTGCCTCTATGTTAGTGCTTTCAAACGAGTGTCGCACTAGCTCATTCAGTGCAGGTGCCAGCCCATACTCTTGCAGCGTCACAGGTAGCATTTGGTAGGCTAGGTCGCGCACCTCTTTTGTTATCTCATCTAGCATTGCCGCCGACTGTGTTGCGCCCGCTTCTGTTTGTTGTAGCCGCATACGCACCACGCTCAGTTGCTGGCATATGTTATCGTGCAGCTCTCTCGCTATTCGTTCTCGCTCTTGTTCTTGCGCTGTTATCACAGCTGTTATACCCTCTTTCTGGTGTTGGGCTCGCTCTTCTGCCAGTTGCAGTTGCTGTTTGGTTCGTAGTCGTTGCATCCTTATATAAAACACTGCCAACGCTACCACTATCATCAGTGCCAGCACAGCCACTATATAGCGGGTTATGGTTAGCGATGCCTTGCCAGCGTTTATCGTCAGTTGTCTAATCTCATTTTCTTGTTCTAGCAGTTTTATCTGCTCTTCTTTTAGTTCAGTCTGATACTTGGTTTCCATTGCAGCAGTGGCCTCTGCTGTCTGCTCATTATACATAGAGTCTTTAAAGGCCAGTGCGCTCAACGTATGGTGTATCGCATCTTCTTTATTCCCCAGTCCCGTGTTCGATATTGCCAATGCCTCATGTGCTCTGTATATATACTCAAAGCTCTTGATGGAGTCTGCCAGCTCTAGCACCTGTTTCCCATACCTTATGCTTTCGCCATATCGCTTCATATTGTTCAGCGTATTGGCTATGCCCGATACATTTATTGTTAGCGAGTATAAGTCATCCCTGCCTGCCAGTAGCTTATTGGCACGCAACATATAGTCTAGCGCCTGTGCATAGCTTTTCTCTTCCAGATAGTAAGAACCAATATTAGTGTACAAGAAGGTTAGGTTCATTTCATCACCCACCTCTTCCGATAATGCTTTTGCTTTCAAATAATATTTTATAGCCTCGTCTTTCTTTCCCCAGTCATTATACACATTGGCTATGTTGTTATACCATCGCCCCATCTTTAGCGGCCCTTCTTTTATAGCTAGCTTATAGGCTATACACTGCTGCATATAGTCCACCGCTGTTTCATAATTTTTCAAGCTATAGTGCACTAGCCCCACATTGCCTAGAGATGCCGCTACGGCTGGCGAGTCCTTGGCTGCGCGTCTATACTTCAGTGCTTCCATGTGGTTTTTCAGGCTTTCCTCCAGCTTGCCTAGTTTGTTATAGATCAGCCCATAGTTATTATATGTGTTCGATATGCCCTTGCTCAATCCTCCTTTCTTAAACACAGCCATTGCCGAGTCGTAGCATACCAGCGCCTTATCAAACTCCCCCTTATCATCGTGTATAGTCCCTTCCGATAGCCAGCACTGGCCTATTTGTCGCACACTACCTAGCCGTTTAGCTACAGCCATTAGGCTGTCATTCAGTTTCATAGCACCTGCAGGGTCGCTATTCTTCATCATGCCCACTCTCGCAAATCCACTATCCACATATGCGCTATCATTCCGCTGTGCCACAGCTATCACACTGCTTAGCATCAGCCACACTAGTGTAGCAATAGCCCTTCTGTAGCGTCTTCTATTGTATATCATGTGTATCGGGCAACAGGTGTCATGTTGCTATGCGAAAAATACGTATTTCTACGTACAACATTACAATTTACTACTTACTGCTGCCCCTATCAGCCTGACTAATATTGCACTCGGTAGGGCTAGGCTTGGCCGCCGGCCCATTTTAAAAACTACAAACAACAAGAAAAATGAAAAAATCACTACTACTAGTTAGCCTATTAGGGGCTATGTTAGGTGCTCAGGCACAAACCTTCACTAGGTACATTTCCCAACCAGTTGCTCCTCGCAAAGACACTCGTATCCAAAACGATGGCTCTTGGTTCGAAGGACTTAAAAAATATAATGCCGATGGCTCCGTAGCTTGGGATAATACTTACTCAGGTATAGGCATACTCTCTAAAATAGATGTACTCGACATTACAGACGATGGTGCTGGTGGTGCAATTGTAGTTGGTGGCGTCACAGGCAAGGTTTATCGTGGCACCGACACCATTAGCTCTGGCGCGCCCGGTTATTCCAATATATTCATAGCACGCTACAGTGCCACTGGCAAATTGTGGCATATAACTAACACCAACAACGATGCACTCTATGCAAGAGATGATAAGGCTGTTGGTGTTTACAAAGTCGGTTCCGATATATACGTAGGCGGCATTGTTGCCAGCCGCGATTTCACCTTTGGCACTTACGTTTTCCCACGCACACTCACAGATCCTGCATGTCGTTCTTTTTTGGCCAAGCTTGATATGGATGGTGCTATATCTTGGGCTAAGTTCACTAGTGGCGGCAGTAGGGTAGAAGCTTACAAAATGACAAAAGACAATGCCGATAACTTCTACCTACTTGGCTATGTTACCGGTTCTAGTACCATCACTTTTGGCACAGGTGTTACCTTAGATGGGCACGGCATGTCCAACTATATAGCTAAATTCGACAAAGATGGCACTGCCCTCCTTGCTAAAGGTTTCGAAGAAGGTATGAACTATACCATCAATGCCATAGCTGCCGATAATAGCCAGAACATCTACCTCTCAGGCTTCACAGGCACAGAGTTCGATGTAGATGGCAACACCTTCAAAAGCAATGCTAGCTACATCATGAAGCTCTCCAATACTGGTGCATACCAATGGATGCGTACCCTAAACCCAGATATCAAAATCAACTCCATTCCTGGTCTCTTTTTCTTGAACAATAAAATCTATTTTGCTGGTACAGCCTCATCTAGCCCCACAGTTTATTTACAAACCAATGCCACAGATAGTACCACTATCAATAAAGAAAAACTCATAATAGGCAGCTACACTACCGATGGTGTTTGCGACTGGCATATGCAGCCTACAAATACTACCATGACTACTGCTCCTAGCCATGTTAGTTATCTCCATGCTTCGCCCGATGGCCAAGTACTTGCTGTAGGCGGCACCTTTATCAATAATGATAATTATGGCACACTCACCATTCCAGCACCATCTATTGTACCTTATAACTATGGCTACATTACAGTGCGTGTTGGAGGCCCAGCCAGCACCCCAGCCACATTACAAAGTGCCCTGGCTGCTACCATCTACCCCAATCCTGCTAGTGCCACTTGTACTATAGCCCTTCCGGCTTCAGTTGCAGCCCTCAGCGTTTCTGTTTCCGATGTTACAGGTCGTGTGCTCATTAGCTCATCAGCTACCCACACCACTACTCACACCATCAATACTTCAGTCTTGGTGCCAGGCATATACACAGTGCGCATCACAGATGGGGTAGCCACTACTACACAGTTACTGCATGTACGCTAGTTCACCTTTACTTCTATAATCGCACCATATTGATAAGCGCCTATAGCACTATCACTATGAAAACAATATCATAAGTAAGTGCATCGCTAATACGCTTATCCTCTTGTTGTGCCGGTGCCGGTAACATCCTCTCCCGGGGTTTGTTTACCGGCATCTTTTTTTAGCTCAGCTTTGTGCAGCACCACAGTCACATTCACAAACACATTGTGCTCACTCATTAGGTTGTTAGCCACTAGTGGCAGCCGCAATGCTCGCATATATCCAGCATTCACGCGCAGCATGCCACTCGCTTTTAGCTCCACCTCTGCAGCCAGTCTGTTATGGTCAAAGAGGTGCGCCACTGGCACACCTGCCACATTCAGCAGTAGCTCTTCATAGCCACCCACTGTCAGCAACTGGTTCACATTATAGCGCACACCTACTCTATCCCTCATGCGCAGCACATCACCCTGCCCATTCGTAAAGTTTCTATACTCTAGCCCTAACCTGTTATAAACCTGCAGTCGTTCTATTGGTTGCCGTTGCAGCTCAGCAGCTACAGTGCTGCGCCACTCTTCACCTTGCTTCACATGCTCATCACCCGCATGTTGCACTATTCTATAGTTGCTAAACCATGCCAATGGCGATACCGATACACGCATATCCTTATGCACCTGTCCATGTAGCCAGGGGCGCACAGTATACATCAGCTCATTGGCCAGCATACCCTTATCTCCATAGCCATTTTGTCGCCTGTGCTGCACCTCCATATCAGCTCGCCACTTTGCAGCTACAGGCACCGATAGGGTAGTCCTCATCCAGGCATTATAGTGCTGCTGACCCTGCACCACTTCAGGTAGCAGCAGCACTACAATTAAGTATATTATTTTACTTAGGCGCATTAGTGAGGTAGTTTGTCTCTATACTTACCATATACCCATGTGCCAGCTATGGCACTCAGCAGCGTCACAGCTATCACTGTTGCTCCGCTACCTATCTGGGCATATAGCGGGCCAGGGCATGCACCCGTTATAGCCCAGCCTAGCCCAAAAAGTAGCCCGCCGTATATCTGACCTTTGTTAAACTCCTTTGCTTGAATCGTGATGCGCTCACCATAAATAGTCTTTATCCCAAACCGCTTTATAGCCCATACCGATAGCATGCCCACAGCCACTGCGCTGCCTATCACTCCATACATATGAAACGATTGAAACCTGAACATCTCCTGTATCCGAAACCAACTTATGATTTCAGCCTTCACGAATATAATACCAAATAGCACACCTACAGCCATATACTTCAGGTTGTAGTACCACTTATGTTCCAGCTGGCTCTCGTTCACACACATCGCATCCATATGCCTCGCTGCCGAGTCCTTATTTACTTCATGTCCTTGTGTCATTGTTCTTTCTTGGTGTTTACTTTGTTATAGAGATAGTATACTGGGTAATATATAATTTGCCATCACCACACCTCCTATCATAAAGCAGATGGTAGCCACCAGCGATGGCCACTGTAGGCTGGAGAGCCCCATGATGGAGTGCCCACTAGTGCAGCCACCCGCATAGCGCGTGCCAAACCCAACCAGAAATCCACCCAGCACCATCATTACCAGTCCTCTTGGTGTTAGTAAGGCTTCCCAGTTCATTATGTCCACGGGCACCAGGTGGTTATAGTTTGTTATGCCATAGCCCGCTAGTTCTTCTGCCAGCTTGGGGTGCACCACCATAGGCTCAGGGTTGGCCAATAGGTTCATGCCTAGCACTCCACCTACCAGTATCCCCAGCACAAAAAATAAGTTCCACACCTCCTTTTTCCAGTCATACTTAAAGAAGGGCACATTCCCCGGCACACAGGCCGCACACACATGCCTCAGCGATGAGCTGATGCCAAACGTCTTATTACCCAGTATCAGTAGTGCTGGCACGGTCAGCCCTATTAGTGGGCCCGCCACATACCATGGCCAAGGTTGTTTTATTGCTGCTATTATATCAGTCATTAGTTTTTTATTTGGGGGTTACGCTATTCTTTTCTGCCCCATCCGTAGGGGGGCTCTTTATTAGTCATAGGTAGGCTGCCGATATCATGCTTGCTATCGGCAGCCTACCCAGTTATTCTGCTGCGGCTATATGTTGGGCAGCTATGCTTTCATCACTTTACTCTGGCACACAAAGTCTGTGCGAGGCACTTCTGTTTTAGCTATTGCGTTATATCCGCCTGCTACTTCAGTAAAATTCCTATATCCTCTCGCTTGCAGTATGCTGGCTGCTATCATGCTTCTGTAGCCACCTGCACAGTGCATATAGAAATGCTCCTTCGGGTCTAGGTCTTTTATCCAGTCGTTTATGTAAGCCAGTGGTTTGCTATAGGCATCAGCTATATGTTCAGCAGCATACTCTGTTTCTTTTCGCACATCTATCACCTTATCGCTACCATGTTTATAGTTTGCAGCAAACACCTCTGCGCTCACACGCTGCACATGGTCTATCTCCTTGCCTGCTGCCATCCACGCTCCAAAGCCACCCGCCAGGTGTCCCAGCACATAGTCAAAACCCACTCGGCTCAGGCGTGTCACTGCCTCTTCCTCTTTGCCCTCGTCTGTCACCAGCAATATCGGCTGCTGCACATCTACCAGCATTGCGCCCACCCATGGTGCAAAATCTCCCGACAAGCCTATGTTGATAGACTGTGGTATATATCCTTTCCAGAAATCTACATTGCTACGCGTGTCTAGTATCAGCGCATCACTAGCCTCTGCTGCAGCTTCAAATGCAGCTACACTTAGACCCCTCATGCCATTATTCAGCACCTGCTCAAAACTTTCATAACCCTTCTTATTCATCGCCACATTATAGCCAAAGTAAGCAGGTGGTGGTAGCAAGCCCTCAGTCACTGCCGCCACAAAATCTTCCTTCGTCGCCTGATTCAGTGCATAGTTCATTTGCTTTTGGTTGCCCAGTGTGTCCACCGTTTCCTTCATCATATTCTTGCCACAGGCCGATCCTGCACCATGTGCCGGATACACCACCACATCATCTGGCAGCGGCAATATTTTATTGTATAGGCTGTCATACAGCAGTCCGGCCAGCTCTTCTTGCGTCAGGTGTGCCGCCTTTTGTGCCAGGTCGGGTCTGCCCACATCTCCCAGAAACAAGGTATCCCCGCTAAACAGTGCACGCTCTTTGCCATCCTCATCTATCAGCAGGTAGCAGCTACTCTCCATCGTATGGCCTGGCGTGTGCAGCACCTTTATACGCACATTACCCAGCTCAAACTCTTGCCCATCAGCTGCCGATACGCAGTCAAAACCACAGCTAGCATTAGGCCCATACACTATAGGTGCTCCAGTCTTCTTGCTCAGGTCCACATGCCCACTCACAAAGTCAGCATGAAAGTGAGTCTCAAATATGTACTTCAGTTGCACCCCATCTTTGGCCAGTCTGTCCATATATGGTTGTGTCTCGCGTAGCGGGTCTATGATGGCCGCTTCGCCATTGCTCGTAATGTAGTAAGCACCCTGTGCCAAACATCCCGTGTAGATTTGTTCTATGTTCATTGTGTATCTATTTTTCAAGCTTATTGATAGCAAAGTTCCATCCTCTTTCATTCCCCGTGCGGAACATTTGTCACATTCCCCCTCCATTCCTATTTCAGTAGTAGCTCCTTAGCCAGTATATACATCCCCATCACCAGCACAAACCAGCCAAACGCTGGCTTCAGCCGCTTCCCATCCACCTTTGTCGATAGGTAGCTACCCACCAGTATCCCGCCTACAGCTATACCCGCCACAGCCAGCACCAACCCCCAGTCTATAGCCACCTTACCTATAGAAAACGCAAAACCCGCCAGCGAGTTGGTAGCTATTATCACTAGAGATGTGCCTACAGCCATCTTCATCGGCAGGCGCAGCAGGTTCACCAGTGCAGGTATTATCAAGAATCCTCCACCAGCACCTATCAGTCCCGTCACCATACCTACAAACACACCCTGCACCAGCACCACACCATAGTTGGGCGCAGCAGCCACCTCATTAGCCTCCGGTCCACCCTTCTTTATCATACTATACGATGCCGCTAGCATCAGCACCGCAAACAGCACCATCAGCAGCATACTCTTGCTCACCGCCACACCTGCCACTGTAGCCACATGCGCTGGTATCAGTGGCACTAGGTAGGTCCTCGTAGCAAACACCGACACTATCGACGGTAGGCCAAACACCACTGCCGTTCGCACACTCACCAGTCCCTTCTTCAGGTAGCTCACACTCCCCACCACACTCGTAGTGCCTACCACAAACAGCGAATATGTAGTAGCCACCGCCGCATCTACGCCAAACAAATACACCAGCACTGGCACAGTCAATATACTGCCACCACCACCTATCAACCCCAGCGATACACCTATCAATACCGATGCCAAATAACCCGCTATTATCATCCTGCTATTTTCTGTTTACTATTCCTCCCTCCTGCACCCTCATCCTTTCCACACCGCAAAATTGCACCAATACACCATTCCACACTGTAACTTTTGTTACACAGGCGTGAGTTGTCATTAACTTCTTACTCCAACCAATATAAGTATTTCAGCATCTACTCACAAGCCTCCCCGCTCACACCACACATTATCACACTGCCCTCTGCGCAGCATTTTGTACATTCAGCTCCAAATCACAGCTATGATCATCGGCGATAAGGATATACAGGGGCTGAATGATGAACAAGTTGCAGCAGCCAGGCAGCAATATGGCACCAACACACTAAGTCTTAAAGCCCAGTCGCAGCTTTGGCTACTGCTCAAAAGTATGCTTACCGATCCTATGATCGTCCTCCTCTTGGTAGCAGCTGTTATTTATTTCCTTACAAATCATGTAAGCGATGGTGTTTTCATGCTGCTTGCTATCCTGCTTATTGCTGCCATTGCCCGCTATCAGGAGGCCCGCAGCAACGATGCACTGAAAAAAATCAGGGATATGACCCGTCCCACCTGTCGGGTTATTCGCAATGGCTCCGCTATTAATATCCCCAATGAAGAAATCGTGCTAGGCGACTCCCTCATTATCGAAGAGGGTGCACCCATCCCTGCCGATGCGATTATTGTCAGCGCAAACGACTTCTCTGTCGATGAGTCTGCACTCACTGGCGAGGCATTACCCGTACATAAGTCAGAGCATTCCGAAGACAAGCAGGTTTACCGTGGCACCACAGTTAGCAGTGGCCTAGCCGTAGCCACAGTTACTGCCATTGGCAATGCCACTCGCTTAGGCATCATCGGCGAAACCATCGACCAGATGAAGTCGGAAAAGACACCATTAGAACTACAGATAGACAATTTTGTCCGCAAAATGGTCATTGTCGGCATCATTATCTTCCTCGCTATATTCACTATCCACTGGTATCAGAGCAGCGATATTATCAATAGTCTCCTCAAAGCACTCACCCTCGCTATGAGTATCCTGCCCGAGGAGATCCCCGTTGCATTCACCACCTTCATGGCATTAGGCTCATGGCGCCTTATGCAGATGGGCATCGTTGTCAAGCAAATGAAAACAGTCGAAACCCTGGGCAGCGCCACTGTTATCTGCACCGACAAAACAGGCACACTTACCCAAAACCACATGGCTATTGCCCAGCTGTTTATCCTTGCGTCCAAAACTTACAAGGATCCCCTAAGCCAGCCAGACGAAGCCACAACACACCTGGTCCGATACGCTATGTGGGCCAGCGAGCCCACACCCTTCGACCCTATGGAGACAGCCATACACCAGCTATACGCACATACAGCTCCCACAGACGAGCGAGGCAAATTCAGTCTCCTAAAAGAATACCCACTTGCTGGCAAACCACCCATGATGACCCACATCTTTCAAAACACAGATGGGCTTCAGCTCGTTGCAGCCAAAGGCGCTCCCGAAGCCATCATCAACGTTTCCGAATTAGACACCTCACAGCGGCAAACAATACTAGCAGCCGTCTCCAATCTTGCAGCCAAAGGCTATCGGGTTTTAGGAGTGGCGCAAGGATACCCTATGGATGTTTACCCCAGCGTCCAGCAGCAGATAAAATTCCGTTTTATAGGTCTAGTAGCTTTTTACGATCCGCCAAAAGACAATATCGCTGCAGTACTGCAATCCTTCTACAATGCCGGTGTCAACGTAAAGGTAATCACAGGCGATAATCCAGAGACAACAGCCGCCATTGCAGGCCAAATTGGACTCAGGGGTATAGATAAACGCATCAATGGAGCCGAGCTCGTCCAACTTAGCGAAGAAAGCCTCAGGCAGCAAGTCGCCCATACCAACCTATTCAGCCGCATATTTCCAGAGGCAAAACTCAGGATTATAAATGCACTCAGGGCTAATGGAGAAATTGTAGCAATGACAGGCGATGGTATCAACGACGGCCCAGCACTCAAAGCCGCGCATATAGGCATTGCCATGGGCAAAAAGGGCACCGAAATTGCAAAAGATGCCGCCTCCCTCATTCTTGTAGACGACGACCTATCTAAAATGACCGACGCCATAGCCATGGGCCGTAGAATTTACGCCAACCTCAAAAAAGCTATTCAATACATCATCTCCATCCACATCCCCATCATCCTCACAGTTTCACTACCCGTTATTTTAGGCTACAAATACCCCAACATTTTTTCTCCCGTACACATCATCTTTCTAGAGCTCATAATGGGGCCTACATGCTCCATCATCTACGAGCGCGAACCTATGGAGCCCAATGCCATGCAGCTACCCCCACGTCCATTTACAACCACCTTCTTCAATATACGCGAGCTTAGTATCAGTATCCTGCAGGGGTTAGTCATCACAGCCGCCACCCTCTTCGTTTACCATCATGCCATCGCTAGCCTATACAGCGAGGCCACTACACGCACCATGGTATTCCTCACCCTCGTTACTGCCAATATTTTCCTCACCCTGGAGAATCGCTCCTTACACCTATCCCTATTCCGCACCATGCGGCAGCCAAACAAGCTCGTCCCCCTCATCATTGCTATCACCATAGCCATCACAGCCCTATTGCTCTATGTCCCCCTATTACGTAGCCTATTCAGTTTCCAGCCGCCGCACCCTCGCCAGCTCCTCTTTTGCATAGCCGTTGGCATACTATCTGTTATCTGGTTCGAGCTCGTAAAATGGATAAGACGAAACAATCAAACCAAATAACGGTTTGATTGTTTCTATACTATTCGGCCACTACTCACAAGTCTTTCTTTTGTGGGGGCGCCGTTCCGCTCTATATCCAGCACCAGTGGCGTTGGCACCATTTTGGCTATGGATTCCTATCTAGCTTTTCTCTACGCAATCAATTCATACAACCCTACGTCCACCCCACCATTCCCCTTATTCTATAATTCCGCAAATTCTGATTCAGACAAAAACAGCCTCACCAAACTGTTCAACTACAAAAATCTTTCCACTACACACAATATCACATAATAAATAACAACATAAATCAATCCCATCCTACATTCCACGCCAAGAAACCCTAAAAAATCAAGCCCAAAACTGTACTAACTTACACAGATAAGTGTACTAAGCTGAGCAGATAAGTGTATAGTCCTGCACACTTATCTGTACTATCCTCAAAACCCAATTTCAGCCAATAAAAAATCCATCCTACATTCGCCCGCAATAAACCCACCCTACCATGAGCCTTCCATCAAAGGCAAACAAACATCACAAAAAAGCCCAATGGCGAACCACCAGCCCAATGACCTAACAACGACTTTAGTTGCCGTACAACCCAGAACCCCAAGCCCCAAAAGAAAGAAAAACCATGCCCCAGCACAAAGCCAAAAGAACCAACCACCATAGGCAAAT
>CALRKH020000087.1:0-14468 GCA_943367855.1 Asaia bogorensis
TAAAGTTGATAGTCTACACCAATACTAGAGTTGTCTAGACCTACATTTACACCAGTGCCACCTGCACAATAAAAGCCTCCACCTGTCACATTATAACGTGTGGGTAGCGGATTTACAGTTATAGACACAGTAGCAGTGCTGCTACATCCAGCTGCACTAGTGGTTACAGTATATGTGTTAACACCAGTAGCTGAAGGTGTCATGAATGTAGTGTCACAACTGAGGCATGATGGAGCTGAACCAGATGGGGCATCTGTCCAAGTGTAGGATAATATGGGAGTTGCATTAACCTTTACGTTGTCTATTGACCAATACCAGCCCCATGGAGAGTTATATTGCCAACGTAGTCTAACGTCTGATTGCCCAATTGCTGCTGAAGGCAGAGGTATTGTAGCATTTGGGGAGGTTTGTGTCCAGATGGGCGAACCCGCCGAGGTTCCAGCTTGACTTAGTATAGATGTCCAGCTAGTTCCACCATCTATAGAGTATGCTACATCTACAGTAGTATCGTTAGGAAAACTAAAGTAGAATTGATTGAACGTTAGTGTAGCGGCACTATAGTTGACAAGTGAGAATGATGGAGAAGTGATGATAGTATGTGTGGGCAGAGAGGATGAGTTTGTAGCATCTGGTGCAGATTGCAGATATTGTGAGCCATCTCCGTTAGTGCCACTCAGATGCCCTGGCGGTAGGCGTAATTGCCAATAGCTAGCTGTAGTGCCAGCTATATTTGTAATAGTCCAACCACCAAGTCCTGCATTGAAATTTTGTTGTAGTACCTCTACATTAGGCGCAGTGGCAGTTGCAGCAAGCAATACTACATCTCCCTCGCATATAGCGCTGGCCGATGGTGTGATACTTAATGCGCTAGGTCTCGAATTAACTGTAGCTACAGTTGAGCCCTGTGGTCCCCAACAACCAGCAGCTGACCTTGCTCTGAAATAATATTCATAAGTGCCCTGAGTAGTAGTAAGCTGAATGGCCCCGGGTGTGGTAGTTGATGTACCATTGAACGTGGTGCCCTGATAGTAAATAGTACCTGCGCCTGTTAACGAAGCGAACATGAAAACAGTATCACAACTTGGGCTAGAACTAGTAACTGTAACAGCAGCTGGAACAGGGTTTACAGACATTGTAATGATGTTGGAATTGGCAACACTAGGCGATACACAACCAGTTGCAGTCATAGCTACTCTTACACTATTGCCATTTGCCAATGTATTGCTACTGAATGATGCATTGGTGGCTCCGCTTATTGGTGTGCCAGCTACAGACCATTGATAACTTGGTGTGCCTCCATTAACAGGTGTAGCAGTAAAAGTAACTGTAGTGCCAGCACATATTGCACCAGCTGGTGATGCCGCAATGCTAACAGACGGGCTGACTGCAGGGGATAGTGATAGAGATCCGAAATTAGTGACTCCCACAGTGATGCCAGTCATGCCTGCTGCTGCAGATGCAGTTATGTTGCCTGCACTAGATGAGGTGGATGTTGCCTGTACTTGTAGTCCAGATATAGTTATAGCATCTATTGCAGTGGTATTTGTAACTCCAAATGACAATGTGAGTGTAGTGGCGTTGAATGAAACTATATTGAGGAAGTTGATGTTTCTGCTTGGTGTAAAATTTACTGTTGGAGTTACGCCAGCATTAAATTGCCATCCAGCAGGAGTATTGATGGTAAATGTGTGCAGTCCGGCAGTTATGTCGCCATTTAAGGTTTCTGTAATGACTATATTGCTCAATGAATTGAATGAAGGCGCCGAGCCGCCTACTGCCCTATTTGAGCAGATACCTGTGCCTCCAGATGCTGTAGTGACAGTAATGGCAGCCATGCCTTTCAGACTGAAAGCGCTAATGGCTATAAACAATAGAAATAAAATCTTCTTCATTAGAATACATTTTGGTAATTATGATGACAGCTCATGTTTGCATCATTTTGCATACATGGTTGCCTGATTTTCAGGTATAAAGCTACAAAATATATTCTAATGTAGTAATGAAAAATGCATATTAACTACAAGCTTAAATTGCTTGTAATTAATATGCATTTAGCTAATGAATTGGTTATAAGCTATTTATCGCCAAATTTAGTTTTGTAGTCGTTGATGCTATGTTGAAGTATTTTTTTAGCTAGTCTGGCATTTTCAAATTCTTCAACTTTCACTTCTTTCTTCTCTAGATGCTTGTATTCTTCAAAAAAGTGTCTCAATTCTCCTATAAAGTGTGGAGATAGCTCGCTTATATCGTTAAAGTGTGCAACGCTCATATCATTGGCGCATACTGCTATTAGTTTATCATCCGCTTCGCCTTGGTCAAGCATACGCATCACTCCTATAATCTTGGCTTCTACGAGGCACAATGGTTGCATATCTATCTGAGATAATACCAGTATATCTAGAGGATCATTATCGTCGCAATAGGTGCGGGGAATAAAGCCATAATTAGCAGGGTAGTATACTGATGAGTATAAAACACGATCTAGTTTCAGCAAGCCAGTTTCTTTATCAAGTTCATACTTTGCGCGCGAGTTTCTAGGTATCTCTATTATCGCATTTACTGTTTGAGGAACATTATCGCCATAACTGACGTCGTGCCACGGGTTGAAATTCATGATTTTTGTGTGCTTTGAAAAAAAAGTTGCAAACTTACAAAGGAATTGCCCTTTTATATCGTCTTATACCAGATAACCTTTTTAAATTGTGCCCCAAGCGAGTTTTGTTAGGCCTGTTTTTCGAGATGAGTTTTAAATTGTTGGAAAAATTGGGTAATAAATACCAACTACGATCGTTATGAATAGTTGCAACCGGAAGTTAAAAGAAATGATTTCGTCCCATTGTTATTTTTGGGAAATATTTTGCAAGGCGAAATTGTTTTTTTGAGTGGTACTTATATCTTTGCAAGGCACGATTCAAATTATAAATATTAACAATCAATAACAGCAAACAAAAAAAAAAAAAAACAGAATTATGGCAGACGTAAAAACAGCCGCTGCAAAGCAAGCAACTCACGGAAGCGCAGGTAAACCTAAGAATTCTAACAATTTTTGGCTCAATCTTGCAATGGTTGTAGGTTGTATAGTAGCGGGAGAGTTAATTTGGAAGTTTGTGTTGGGTGCGGAAGGAAACTTCATTGATGGAGCAACTCGCGAAAAGCCAGCTAACGTAGCAGGTACCATGTATCAGGGTGGTTTTGTAGTACCGATCCTGATGGCAACATTTTTAACATTGGTATGTTTTGTATTGGAGCGTGCTCTTACTATCGTAAAAGCTAAAGGTAAAGTAGACGGTGGAGAGTTTGTGCGTAAAGTGCAATATCACCTTGCCAACAAAAATCTAGATGCAGCAATATCTGAGTGCGACAAGCAAGCTGGTTCTGTTGGTAATGTAATGCGTGCTGGTCTGTTGAAATACAGAGAAATGCAAACTAACACTGAATTGGATACAGAACAAAAAATCATCAGTATTCAAAAAGAAATAGAAGAAGCAACTGCATTAGAATTGCCTATGCTAGAAAAAAACCTAGTATTCCTTTCTACAATAGCATCTAGTGCCACACTACTTGGTCTATTCGGTACGGTATTGGGTATGATACGTTCATTTGCTGCCATGGCGAACGCAGGTGCTCCAGACGCAGCAGCACTTGCTGCTGGTATCTCTGAAGCACTTATCAATACAGCATTAGGTATCGGTACCTCATTCTTCTCTATTATATTCTATAACTTGTATACTACAATAATAGATGGTATCACATTTGCTATAGACGAGAGTGGCTTCACGCTTACACAGAGCTTTGCATCTACACACAAATAGTATTTTTCTGATTGTGGGTTTGCTCCTTGTAGTAAACCCACAATTTTATAGAAAAAATATGTGAAAGTGATTTGTGGAAAGTGAAGAGAAAAGTATCTATTAACTAATAAGCCGAAGTTACTAAAATGCCAAAAGCTAAAATTCCTCGTAAAAGCACCAACATCGACATGACGGCGATGTGCGACGTGGCGTTTCTACTTCTTACTTTCTTCATGCTAGCAACAAAATTTAAGCCTGAAGAACCAGTAATTGTAAAAACTCCATCTTCTATATCCGAAATACCATTGCCGGATGTTGACATCATGCTACTTACTGTTGATACCAAAGGCAGGATATTCTTTTCTATAGACAATAAGCTGAGAAGAAAGGAATTGATTCAAGAGGTAAATACAGAGAAAAATTTAAATCTAACTGATGCAGACATGAATGCATTCGCACTTGGTGCATCTGTAGGTGTGAGGTTTGATCAGTTGAAAAGTTATTTAAGTCTTACTCCAGACGAGCAGAAAGAATTTGATAAACAAGCTACAGGTGTGCCAACAGATACAACTGTTCTTTCTCCTCAGAACGAGCTTGCTGCTTGGGTGAAAACTGCGCGTCTTAGCAATCCTAAGCTACGTATCTGTATCAAAGCAGATGGCGAAGCAGCTTATCCTCATGTTAAAAAAATTATTAGAACTCTTGAAGAGTACAAAATCTTCAAATTCAATCTGATAACGAACATGAAAGCTGTGCCAGCTGGAACCGCAGCATACGAAGAGCGCAATAGAGTAGCTAAAAACGACTAACTGTATTTTTAATTAGGTAAATAATATTCAGGTTACGCACTCTAAAGTGTAACTATAACACTTAAAAAGACATTTGCGCTATGGCAGAAATGGATACCTCCAGTGGTGGGGGGCATAAGAAAGGGCCTGGGGTCAAAAAAGGAAAAAAGTTAAGTACTCGTGTCGATCTTACACCAATGGTTGACTTGGGTTTTCTTCTCATTACATTCTTCATGTTTACAACCACGCTTGCTAAACCCAAGACTATGGAGATAAACATGCCTTATAAAGATAAGGAGCTAAAAGATGATGAAAAGAACAAGTTAAAAGCTAGCGTTGCACTTACCGTATTGCTAAGTAAAAACCATAGAGTTTACTATTACGAAGGAATAGGTGATGATCCTAATAAAGCTCCTGATATGAAGGTTACATCTTTCAAACCTAAAGACGGTATAAGAGATGTGATAATCAACAAGAAAAAAATGGTTGCTGGTCTTAAACAATCAGGTGCACTAGGCCCTAAAGATGAAGCTACTGTTCTAATAAAGCCAGATACTACATGTACCTACAGTGACCTGGTGAATATGCTAGATGAGATGAATATCAATGACGTAAAGATTTATGCAATCATAGATATCTCTGACATTGAGCAAGGTTTTATAAAAGACACAGAAGCTGCTAACGGAGCTCAATAATGGCAAAAACAATCTGTAACGTTATTTGAACATAATAACTCATCAGGAAAAAGCTTAAAAATGGATATTAATAAAATACTTTCAGCCGACTACTTAGACATCTTGTTTGATGGTCGAAATAAAGTATACGGCGGTTACGAGTTGCGCAAGAACTATCCTAAACGCGCAGGTCGAGCTATGCTGGTACTTGTATTTATAGGTGTTGGTATAGGAGCCTATGCATTTATTAGTAGTAATGCTAAGGCTACAAAAAAAGAAGTAGTGGTTATGAAGCAGGTTACTCTGGCTGAACCGCCGCCAATTGACCCTAAAAAACCACCACCACCGCCACCACCACCGCCGCCACCGCCGGTGAAGCCTATGGTGAAGTTCACTCCTCCTATCATCAAAAAAGATGAAGAGGTAAAGGAAGATGAGGTTCCACCACCACAAAAAGAGGTTACTGCATCTGGTCCTAAAACTCAGCAGGGCGATCCTGATGGTATAGATCCAGGTATAGTGGAGCCTACGGCTGGTACAGGTACTGGTGTTGTAGAGGCACCACCTCCACCTACAGTTTTCAACTATGTGGAGCAAATGCCTGTGTTTGGAGAAGATATTAATAACTACTTAGCCTCTCATATCAAATATCCAGATGCGGCGCGCGAAAGCAATACTGAAGGTCGTGTTATAGTGAAGTTTGTAGTGAACGAAGATGGTCGTGTAAGCGATGTACAAATAGTACGTGGCATAGGTGCGGGATGCGATGAAGAAGCTAGAAGAGTTGTAGCAGGTATGCCTGCTTGGAAAGCTGGTAAACAAAATGGCAAGGCAGTAAAAGTGTATTTCACTTTACCTATCCAGTTCAAACTTGAGTAATTATAAAAGGTAAAAACATAATAAGGCCCGTCTTCAAGAGACGGGCCTTATTATTATAAGTTGAGTGCCAATACATAGTCATTCATGAAATACCCATTGCCAATATCTATGTCTTCCGATCTTACTATCTCAAACCCATACTTTTTATAAAACTCAATAGCAGGCTTGTTATACCGATTGACATTTAATATTAATTGAGAAATGCCAGCAAGTTTACATTGTTCTTTAATTGTAGCTATTAGCTGTTTGCCAATACCTTTGCCTTGCACGTCAGTTAATACGTACAGCTTATGTAGTTTAGCAACACCGGATGCTATCATACTCCAAGCTGCAAATCCAACTGCGCTGTCTAGTTCATGAGCTATAAGAAAGTTATGGCGCTCTTCTGTCATCTGTTTACTTAATGCATCAGTTGCGTAAAATTTGTTGAGCATGTATTCTATTTGCTCATTTCCTATAATGTGGGTATATGTAGCTGGCCAAACTAGTTGTGTTATAGTTTGTATAGCTTCTATATCTGCTGTATCGGCATGTCTTATGATCACGTTATGTTTTTTAGGTTTCTAAAAAATGGATGCTTAGATTAGTAGTTCAAAGGTAAATAAACTAAATTCGCTCTTTAATCTGCTATGGAGATGAAAAGAACATCGTTGTTTTTAAGTGTAATTTTATTTGGAGCCTTGGCTATCACTGGTTGCAATAAGCAATATCATTGTCATTGTACTTATAACAATGAAATACGTTTCTCAAAAGATCTTGGTGTAATGTCGGAGAGTGATGCACAGAGGGAGTGTAGTAGTTTCGATACAACAGTGAGAGGCGAGGTGTGGAATTGTTCTTTATACTAGTATCCCAGTACTCTAAATAATATTCTGAAAACTATATGCGAAATATAATTGCATATAGTGCATGTTTAAGTGGTCTACAACAATCAAAAAATGAAGAATCTATCTTTGGTGCTTAGTGCATTATCTTTAATAGGTGTCATAGGTCTTGCTACTATGGTTATGAATGCCAAAGGCAATAAGACACAAGCACCAGTAGTGCAAGGTGGTAAAACACAAGGTGCTACAATGGCCTTCGTAAACGTAGATACGCTAGAGGCTAAATATGACTTGCTTAAGAAGAAAAGAGAAGAATTTAAGCGTAAGCAAGAGCAAATGGAGGCAGAATTGCAACGCTCATATGGGCAAATGCAAAGTGATGCCAACGAAATACAGAAAAAAGCTCAGGCCAATACACTAACACAAACCGAATATGAGGCTGCTAATAAGAGACTTATGCAAATGCAGCAGTCATTAGAAACGCGTAAGCAGTCGCTCACAGAGCAGCTAATGAGAGAACAAGAAGAGTTCAACAATGATTTAAAGAAACAATTAGATTCATTTTTAGCTGAGTATAATAAAATCCACCATTACGACTTTATCATGTCGTTCTCATCAGCTGGTTCGGCTTTATTGTACGGGGATAAAGCTCATGACATTACAAATGATGTTATAGATGGAATGAATGCTTCTAATAGCCAGGATACAGAGAAGAAATAAATAGTATCTTTCCGAAAACTACATGCTTTGGAAAGAAAATCTTCTGATACCACAACCGAATCAGGTTTTCAACGCTCGGTAAGTTTGCTAGATGGTTCCCTACTTGTTATAGGCTCTATGATAGGTTCGGGTATTTTTATAGTTAGTGCCGACATTGCACAAACCGTGGGTAGTGCAGGCTGGCTAATAGTAGTTTGGCTGCTATCGGGTTTTATTACACTCACAGCCGCCCTTAGCTATGGCGAGTTAAGTGGTATGTATCCACAGGCTGGTGGACAATACGTTTACCTTCGTGAGGCTTTCGGGAAATTGTATGCTTTTCTTTATGGGTGGTCGTTCTTTGCTGTTATACAAACAGGCACTATTGCTGCCGTTGGTGTAGCTTTTGGTAAATTTGCTGGTTACCTGTGGCCCAAATTAGGAGATGAAAATTTGTTATTGGGAACAGTAGAAGGGTTCCATGTTTCTGCTGCTCAGTTGGTTGGTATAGTTACAGTAGTTTTACTCACTTTTATCAATACAAGGGGCGTTCAGAGTGGTAGAATTATTCAGTTCTTATTCACCTTTGCCAAAATAGCAGCAATGGCTGCACTAGTGGTTTTTGGTTTCTCTATGTTTACTGATGCCACAGTATGGGTGGGCAATTGGACAGACCCATGGTTGGCAAAAAACATAAAACCAATAGATGGAGGTATAGCACACCAATCGCTTACTTCGTTAGAAATAGTGATTGCAGTATGTACCGCTATGGTGGGCGCACTATTCTCAAGCGATGCATGGAATAGTGTAACTTTTATAGCTGGAGAAATGAAAAGACCTGAACGAAATATAGGTCTGAGTTTGTTTATAGGTACCTTGGTAGTGACGCTAGTGTACGTGTGTCTGAACTTTATGTACCTGAATGTGATGAGTGTGAGTGAGATAGCCAACGCCCCCGCAGGTAGGGTAGCTACTGCGGCCGCTCTAAAAGTTTTTGGAGGTAATGGTGCTAAAATTATTGCCATACTAATAATGGTTTCTACATTTGGTTGCAATAATGGGCTTATTCTATCTGGTGCTAGGGTTTATTATACAATGGCAAAAGATGGTTTATTTTTGCCAGCAGCAGGTACGCTCAATAAGAATGGTGTGCCACAAAAGGCCTTGTGGATGCAGTGTATATGGGCATCTATATTGTGCATGAGTGGCCAATATGGTAGTCTGCTCGACTTCATCATTTTTACTGTCTTACTGTTTTATATACTCACCATAGGGGGCATTTTCAAACTAAGGCGCACCAGGCCAGATATTCACAGGCCATATAAAGCATTTGGTTATCCGGTAATACCAGCTTTATACATTGCTTTGGCATCGTTTATCTGCATAGTTTTGCTGAAATATAAGCCAGTGTACACCTGGCCAGGTTTAATAATAGTACTTCTTGGATTGCCCATATATTATATGCTCAACAGGCGAGACAGAAGACAGAAAGCTGAGCGTTAAAAATAATGACAGTAGATAGTATACAGGATATATTTAGGCACATGGCCGACCTACATGTGGTAGTAGTGGGAGATATAATGCTCGATAACTATTGGTGGGGAGCGGTAGACCGCATATCGCCAGAGGCTCCTGTGCCTGTAGTGGCTATAAATAAAAGAGAAAGCAGACTAGGTGGCGCTGCCAATGTTGCACTCAACTGCCGTGCACTAGGTGCCAGAGTAACTTTGGCAAGTGTAGTGGGTGCCGATGCAGATGGGGCAACCATGATGACGTTGTGTCAGCAGGCCGGTATAGATACCGAACTGGTGATGCATAGCAACAAGCGCCCTACTACTACTAAGGTGAGAATTCTTAGCAGGAATCATCAGATGCTGCGTGTAGACGAAGAGGTAACAGACGACTTGTATACAGAAGAAGAACACCCATTTATTGATATGGTGCTTAGGTATTTACAGCGTGTAAAACCACAAGCTGTCATCTTTGAAGACTACAACAAAGGGGTCCTTAAGGAAAATGTTATAAAGCATATTATTAAGCATTGTAGAGAGATCGGTATAGTAACAGTAGTGGACCCCAAGCGTAAGAATTTTTTGTCTTACGAAGGTGTTACAATCTTCAAGCCCAACTTAAAAGAAGTTAAAGAGGGCCTCAACATAGATTTGGCAAATATTGATGAACAATCATTGATACAGGCACACATGGCTTTACATCAAAGGCTTCAGCACAATATTTCTTTCATTACCTTATCTGAGAAAGGTGTTTATTTCAATGATGGGGTACATTCTTCTATCATCCCATCGCATATGCGAAACATTGCCGATGTATCTGGTGCTGGCGATACAGTTGTTGCTACAGCTACATTGGTTTATATTATATCTAAAGATGCAGCCCTCATGGCTCAGGTATCTAATATAGCAGGAGGTCTTGTGTGTGAGCAAGCAGGCGTAGTAGCAATCGATAAGCAACAATTATTATCAGAAACGTGCAGGCTCATTTGCTCATAGCACTAGTAGATTGGCAGAGTCATGCAATTTTGATTGCATTATTTCTGGTCATTGCATTTATATATGCCTCAGTAGGTTTTGGAGGTGGCAGCAGTTATTTGGCTTTGTTGTCTTTATTTGTAATGCCCGTTGCCGATATGAAACTGACTGCATTGGTGTGCAATTTGGTTGTAGTATCTGGTGCTACCTGGCTATATTGGCATAGAGGAGAGTTAGTTCTAAAAAAAGTACTTCCCATAGTTTTAGTCAGTGTACCATTAGCTTATATAGGTGCTTTATGGAGGTTGTCTGATACGGTTTTTTTTGTGTTGTTAGGCATATCATTAATTACTGCAGGCACTTTACTGTTGGCAGAAAAACGACTGCAAACTAAAACCAAGAATGTTAGTTCGAGGGGTGTTTTAGTTTGTAGTAGCACAATAGGTCTCTTATCGGGTATGGTTGGCATAGGTGGAGGCATCTTTTTGTCTCCAATATTGAATCTCATTCGTTGGGATCTTCCCAAACGTATAGCGGCTACAGCTAGTTTCTTTATTCTTGTCAACTCAGTTTCGGGCTTGGTGGGGCTCGTGAGTGCTGGCAATGTGCACCCAAATTGGAAGTTGGTATTTTTGTTAGCCTTTGCAGTATTGCTAGGCGGTCAGCTTGGCAATAGAGTATCCAACAGAAAGTTCTCTCAATTAGCAGTAAAACGGCTAACAGGTATATTGGTAATGATAGCTGGTTTGGAGATATTATTCAAGCAGTTGATACTGCCATATTTAGCGTTTTAGCTGCTACCCGCTGCTACAGTTTTGTTACCTTTACAATGTTGTTCTATTTAATGCGCAAATAGTTTCTATATATGTATATTAGGTTAAGGTCTAGTTTTTTGTTTTTCTTGATTGTTTTTGCTGTTGTGATGGTTGCTCAACCTACAGAAGCACAGGTTACTAAAAATACTTACGAAGGTGAACTGGTAGATGGTAAGAAAAATGGTAAAGGTGTTTTTTTGTGGACTAATGGCGATAGGTATGACGGAGAGTTCAAAAACGATACCATCAATGGATTCGGAATCATGTATTATGCCGACAGCAATAGATACGAGGGAGAATGGGTGAATGGTATGCAGCATGGAAATGGCAAGTTTATTTGGCGCAACGGTGATATATACGAAGGCACTTTTGCCGAAAATAGAATGCACGGAAAAGGTACGTGTATGTGGATAACTGGCGAGAAATATGAAGGAGATTATGTGATGAATGATAGAACAGGAGAGGGTACTTATTATTGGTCAAATGGAGATAAATATGCGGGCCATTTCGAAAAGAATATGAGGCAGGGCAAGGGTATTTATTACTATGAGAATGGTGCTAAATATGAGGGTAATTGGAAAGCAGATAAAAAAAGTGGTTCAGGCATATTTACTTGGGGTAACGGAGATAGATATGACGGTCAGTTTGCTAACGACCTCAAAAACGGTTACGGCAATTACTTTATCGTATCTCCTAAAGCAAGTGTTACCATTAGGTTTTGCAACAAGTGCAAAAAATACATGGGCAACTGGAAAGATGGCTATAAATCTGGTTATGGTCGTTGCTATGGTCGCAAGGGCAAACTTATTTATCAAGGCCAATTTGAGAATGACAAACCAACACAAAAGTATCCTGGTGTTCACTAATTATTGATGCCGTATTTCAGCAAGTGAGCCACAGAAGCATTGCCTTGCAACCCACCACTGTGTATGCATAATATTCTATCACAAGTAGAAAATTGGTTGTCCTCTAGCATGGCTTCCAGTTTATACATCATTCTTGATGTATAAACTACATCAAGCGGTATATTATGTTCTTCGTAAAATCGATTCATGAATGCAATCAGTTCATGATTCCATTTGCCAAAGTTTCCAAGTCTATCGTCTGTTATTAAATGCCAATTGCTTCTTGTACTTTCTATGTGAGCTGCTATATAATTGTGTTGTTCGTGGCATTGTTTCATAGGCACATAGCCAATTGCTTTTATGGTTCTAGGTAATTGTTGCAATATGCCAGCCATTGTAGTGCCCGTACCTACTGCTAGTAACACATGGCTGTAGGTGTTGTTGATAAATCTATTTATGAGTGCGGCTCCTTTTCGTCCATATTCATTAGCGCCACCTTCGGGTATTATAAACTCATTATCGAAGTCGGTAGCCAAATTAGTTATCCATTCGGGTTGGTGTCTGTTGTCAAAGTCTTCTTGATTAACAAATAAAAGCTCCATCCCAAAAGATTTACATTGCTCCAATGTAGGTGTTAGCTGAGCATAATGCCCACGTACTATCCCTACACTAGCTAGCCCATATTGGCTGGCAGCATAGGCTGTGGCCACCAAATGATTGGAGTAGCCACCGCCGAAAGTAATTATTGTTTTTCGTCTTAGTTCTTGAGCTTTAAGTAGATTCAGTCTGAGCTTGTACCACTTGTTGCCCGATATTATTGGATGCAACATATCTAGCCTTAGCATATCAATGCTGGCTACTTTATTGCCATACCAAAACTTATTGAGCGGCTGTATAACAGCCAGGCGATCATCAATTATACCCATACTCCTTCAGGTAGCTATCGTTGTCGCGCCATTTAGGACGCACTTTTACAAACAGTTCCAGATGTACTTTTTTTTGTAGAAATTCCTCTATTGTTTTTCTGGAGTTGATGCCTAGTTGTTTGATGCTGCTCCCCCCTTTCCCCAGCAAAATCATTTTCTGTGTCTCGCGGGTTACTATAATGTCTGCTTTTATAACGTTGAGGGTAGTCTTCTCTTCAAAAGATTGTATCAAAACTGCAGTGTGATAAGGTATTTCTTCTTCATACAGTGTGAAGATTTGCTCTCTTATCAGCTCAGCTACAAAGAAACGTTCATTTCTATCAGATATACTGTCTTCGGGGTAGAAAGGCATACCTTCTGGTAGTTGCTCCAGTACAGCAGGTAGTATTTTATCTGTATTGCTTTTCTTTAGTGCCGATATGGGCATCACCTGCCAGCTTGGCCAGCGTTGTTTATATTGTTCTACTACTGCAGGTATGGTCGATTTGTCTTTAACCGCATCAGTTTTATTGAGCAATAGCAATGCAGGTACTTTAAGTTTTAGGCTGTTGGCTATTGTTTCAAAGTTTTCTATTGGCAGGTTAATGTCGTGAACTAGTATGGCTACATCTGCATCCGCTAGCGCACTTTTTACGTGCCCCATCATTTTCTGATGCAGTTTGTACTTTGGTTCTATGATGCCTGGTGTGTCCGAAAACACTATTTGGTATTGAGGTTCGGATAGAATGCCTAAAATGCGATGACGCGTTGTTTGTACCTTAGGCGAAATGATAACTAAACGCTCACCCAACAATAGATTTAACAAGGTGGACTTGCCAGCATTAGGCGCCCCGAAAATATTGACAAAACCAGACTTATAGCTCTCGCTCATAAATGCAAAATTAGTCTTTTAAAAGCGATGGCTACTATGTTGGAAATAAAAAGGCGCCCAACTTTGTGGACGCCTTAATGATAGATATCGATTGCAATTACTTAATCAGTTTTTTGTAGAAGTTGTTGAACTTGAAGATGTCGATGTACGTTTTAGTACGCTCGTATATTTCATGTATTTCTTCTTCGCTTAGTTCCTTGCCAGTGCTAAGATTAGCTTCTTCTGTAGGTATACGCACAGCGCCCCATGGCAACAGTTCTTTCAATTCTTCACCATGCCAGCTAGGATAGGCAAGTGTTTCGCTAGTGCCTATTCCTACTTTCTCCAGCACTTTGGTCAATGTACCTACTTTATCCTTCAGCAGGTCATCAAACTTGATGATGTGGTAATGGTCAGGATATTTTTGAGCCAGCATTAGAGAAAAGTATTGGCAGTTTACCCAGCCTGTCATGTAGTGTGGTATAGATAGTGGCACCGCACGTTTTTTAGTATCTGCATAGGCCGAGAAAGGGTTGCGCACTACGTGGAAAATGTGGCCATTACCTTTGTAATCGTTGATGATTTTATCGCCGTCTACACCTATTATTGGGCTGTAGCCTACATACGCTTTTTCTTTGCCTGTGTGCTTGTAGTTTTTCCAGGCCGAGAATGTAGCACGGAAAAATGCTTCCATCACTGTAGGGCGTGTCAGCTCTTTACCTTTCAAAAACTTGAGGAAGTCAGCCTTACGGTCACCGTCAGTCATCTGGATGTCGGCGTTTCTAAACTTGCTCACATACGGTGTTTTGGCACGTATTTTAGCCTCTTCGTCTATTATCAACTCATACATCTCATCTGCCGATGCCGAGCTAGGGAAAATAGGCCAACGAT
>CALRKH020000088.1:0-14354 GCA_943367855.1 Asaia bogorensis
CTTTTATTGTTCTAGCACTTAGCCACCTGAAAAGATTCAAGATAGAGCCAGCCTTATCGTTGGTGCCAGATGCTCTTGCACCACCAAAGGGCTGCTGACCCACCACTGCACCGGTAGGCTTGTCATTGATATAGAAGTTGCCAGCAGCATTCTCTAATGCTTTAGTCATATATTCTACAGCATAACGGTCTGTAGCAAAAATAGCACCAGTGAGTGCATATGGCGAGGTAGTATTGACAACATCAAGAGTTTGAATCCATTTGTCAGCCTCGTACGTATAGATGGTAAGTACTGGACCAAAAATCTCCTCGCACATTGTAACGTACCCAGGCTCAGTAGTTTCGATAATAGTAGGCTCCACATACCAGCCTTTGGCACTATCGTAACCGCCACCACAAATGATTTTTGCAGCACCATTACTATTCTTCACGCCATCTATATAAGCGGTGATGCTTTTGAAAGCACGCTCGTCGATAACTGCATTTACAAAGTTGGTAAAATCGTCGACAGGGCCCATTTTCATGGTCTTTACCTCTGCTACCAACTTATTTTTTATCTCTTCAGCAAGATTTGATGGCAAATAAGCCCTAGATGCAGCGGAGCACTTCTGCCCTTGATACTCGAATGAACCACGGGCCAAGCCCGCAACCACAGCATCAACATCGGCACTAGGATGCACAAACACAAAATCTTTACCACCAGTTTCGCCTACAATTCTTGGGTAAGTTTTGTACTTAGCTATGTTTTCGCCTATGGTTTTCCACATATTTTGGAATACGCCAGTAGAACCGGTGAAATGTACGCCAGCAAAGTCGGGATGACGGAAACAGATGTCGCCCAAAACTGGACCTGAAGGATAGATAAGATTGATAACCCCTTTGGGCAAACCAGCTTCTATGAGTATCTCCATAAACACACTGGCCGAATAAATCTGTGTATTAGCGGGTTTCCAAACTACTACATTGCCACACATGGCAGCACTAGTGGGCAGGTTGCCACCGATAGCAGTGAAGTTGAACGGCGTAACTGCGAGCACAAAACCTTCGAGCGGGCGATACTCCATTCTATTGTTCATACCCACTGGTGAAATGGGCTGTTGCTTGTAGATTTGGCTGAGGAAGTGAACATTGAATCGTAAAAAGTCTATCAGCTCGCATGCGCTATCTATTTCGGCCTGATAAGCGTTTTTGCTTTGACCGAGCATAGTAGCCGCATTCATTCTGTATCTATATTTAGTAGCTAAGAGCTCTGCCGCCTTAATGAATATAGACGCACGATGCTCCCATGACATAGCAGCCCAGTGACTACGCGCATGTAATGCAGCATCGATAGCAGCATGCACATGTTCGGCACCGCCCTCGTGATATTGGCCCAAGACGTGGCTTGTTTCGTGAGGAGGGCGAATGTGGTGGGTTATACCTGTTCTTACCTCTTCACCATTGATATACATTGGTATGTCACGTTGATGAGCTTTGAGCTCAGCTACTGCCTTTTGAAGTGCCTTGCGCTCTGCGCTACCTGGGCCATATTGCAGTACTACCTCATTTTTAGGTTCTGCAAAGTCAAAATATGCATTATTCATAATTCTGGATTTTTCGATTGTCAGGGTGCAAAGGTAGTGGTTTAGTAGGCTTGGTTCAGTAACAAAGATCACCATATTTGGTGGTTAATGCGATAGCGTATACCCCAATAGATTCTGCATATAATGAGGCTGAACACCGCACCCACAGTACCATGCAGCAACTGAAGAATGGTTACTTTCATTTTGTTTAACTTTTGTCAAGTAATTTTAAACAAAGTTTCTACTACCTTTGACATCGGAGAAATAAACAATGAACAAAGTTGCAGTATACAGAAGGGAACACTTTAATGCCGCACACCGCTTGCACAATGCTACACTGACCGCAGAAGAAAATGAGCAACTCTTCGGAAAGTGCAACCACCCTAACTATCATGGACATAACTATGACCTGATAGTGAAAGTAACTGGTGAGGTGAACCCTGTGACGGGGTATGTGGTAGACACCAAGGAACTGAGCTCGCTGGTGCGCCGCCTGATAGTGGACAGGTATGACCACCGCAACCTAAACCTAGACATTCCGGAATTTAAAGAACTGAACCCTACTGCTGAAAACATTGCTATAACTATTTATAATACACTGCGTCCGTATATAGACGCTAAGAACGAACTTAAAATTCTACTGTATGAAACAGAACGGAACTATGTTGAATATCCTGCCTAATGCTGATACCTTGCTGATAGACAACCCTGATTATGACCAAGCTGGTGATGACCATATATTTACTGGGGTTGACACACCAATGCGCCCAGATGCATTTGAAATGAGCGATAGTGAAAAGGTACAAAATATAGCATACCACTTTGCTGAAATTATGCATACACTGGGACTAGACTTAACAGATGACAGCCTGAAGGGAACACCTATGAGGGTAGCCAAGATGTATGTGAAAGAGATTTTCTCTGGGCTGAATCCGGATAATAAACCCAAGATAGCCCTGTTTGAGAATAAGTATAAGTATAACCAGATGTTGGTAGAGAAAGATATTACTCTATTCTCTAACTGTGAGCACCACTTTGTGCCTATATATGGGAAAGCGCACATTGCATACATATCGTCGGGGAAGGTAATAGGGTTATCGAAGCTGAATAGAATAGTGCAGTATTATGCCAAAAGACCACAGGTGCAAGAAAGATTGACTATGCAAATAGGGCGTGAACTGCAGCAAATATTAGGGACAACTGATGTGGCTGTGATAATAGATGCCCGCCATATGTGTGTGTCTACAAGAGGTATAGAAGATACATCATCGGCTACGGTGACTGCGTTTTATGATGGGAAGTTTAATAATGATGAAACGCGTAAAGAGCTGCTGGCCTATATAGGTATGTAAATTGGTGGTGGTAGTGATATTTCAATCCTCCCAATGCAGGTAATGCACTGGGAGGATTGGTTTTTGGGGGAGGATTGGTTTTGCGCACTTTTAATTTTTTGAGGGTGGGTGATAAGTGATTGATAATCAATAGGTTGCATGTGCAGTGTGGTGGATTTTTGCGCACTTTTTGCCAGGGTAAATACGGGTGTTTTTGCGCATTGATTTTTGATAATATGAGCGTTATAAAGGGTGTTATTTACTGGAGGGTAAACGCTATTGCGCGCTGAACCAGTGGATGGAAAGCAAGAAACTGAAGTGTGAGCGTGGCACAGATACGTACCTGAAATGTAGTGTATAGTGAACATGATAGGGATGATAGAGGATGTAAAGGTAGCTGATGAAAGTGATAGAAAAATCAGTGAGGAGTAAGAAGATATCCACAAATTTGGGAGGTAAAAATGGACTGTAATGCTTGGTGAATAAGCATGGCACACTAAAGTAAGATTGGGTTTAGCGATTGGCAACTGAAGTAATAGAAGCGGAAAGAGTAAATTTGCATATAAATGAAGATAGAGTTGCAGCTGCTTACTGATGCCTACCTAGATGCATATACCAGACAACTGAGTATAGAAGGCGGGCATATATTTGATGAATTGACATTGAAAGAGCAGTATTCGAGATCTGATTTTGAGTATTACATACAGGCATCGGCTGCCTATTCATCGAACATAGAAGGGAATAGTATAGATATAGATACTTACTTAAAGAACAAACGATTTAATGTGCGATCGAAGCCGAAAGAGATGGCTGAGATAGATGACCTAATAGCTGCGTATAACTATGCGATAGGGAAAGATCTGAATATTACCAACTTTTTGGAAGCACATAAAATACTGAGCAAAACAATACTGAGTTTAAAAACACAAAGAGGCAAAGTAAGGAAACAGCAGGTTGGGATATTTAGCAGTGGCAAAGTGGAGTATATGGCGGTGGAACCTGAATATGTGCAAGAAGAACTGAAGAAACTATTTGCGGATGTAAAAGTGCTGATTGAAACATCGCTGACAGTAACGGAGGTGCTATATTATGCACCAATGATACACTTGATGTTTGAGAAGATACACCCTTTTATGGATGGTAATGGGCGAGCGGGGAGGCTACTGGAAAAATGGTTTCTGGCAAGTAAAATAGGCGCAACGGCCTGGGCGATACCAAGTGAACAATACTATGCAACGAATAGGGCAAGCTACTATGAATATATACATATAGGCCCTAACTACTACACGCTGAAACTTGAAAGATGTATACCATTTTTACTGATGCTGCCGAAGGCTATGAACTCGAAAGAAAAAGGGCAATCTGAATAGTATATCAATTGAGAAATGTTTTGGGTAACTATCGTTTGGCAAGTAGTATAAATATAATAAATATAACTAAACGCCTTTTGGAGCGTTTTATTCATGTTGTGGCACATTAATTGCAGCCTCATTTATGTGGCCTGTAACAACTTTGTTAGCATGGTCGGCTAAGACCTGCATAGTCTCACTAAACGCGGCATTTACAGCCACCTTGTCAGCACACTTTTCAGGTCTTGGCTTTTTATCTTTATGCTTCTTTTTTTATTGCTATAATGTTAAGTTACGATAGTATTGCAATACCTATCGTTAATTATTACATTTAGAACGCCAAACTAAATGTAAATGTTAAAAGAAGACTTTGAAAAATCTCCAGCGTACAAACAAATGCTATTTATAGGTGAAAATTATCAAACTATGGAGGCAAAATTCATAGACAATGGTCATGATTTTGTCTGCACTAATGATAATTTTAGAATGGAGCCTTACCAATGGTTTAAGCTATTAGTTATTTATTTTGGTTTTACTACACAAGATATTATAGGAGAGGATAAACAGATTGCGTTTTTAGCACAGGCACGTAGCAATACAATCCATTTGATATATGGATTATATCAAATGATAGAAGAAGCCCCCAATTGTAAGATGTATGACTTCTCAGGTACTATTGAAAAGATTGATGCAATGATTGCAATGGGCAAAACGGAACTTGAGGCGAAGTTGTTGATTAGCCAGATTGAAACTAACGAGAATGTAAAAGTTACTAATAAAAGCATTCTAAAGACTAACAAAAGTATGACATGGATACTTATTGTATCTATGATAATCGCAGCAATAAGCGCATGGCAGGCTATGAGGACGGCAGATAATGAGGATGCAAATAATATTTTAAAATCCCAATTAGACACAAAAGACAAACAAATACAACTAAAAGATAAAGCACTGCAATTACTTGGTCGTCAAAAAGACACCTTAGAAATGATTTTATTGAAGCAAATAGGCGATACACCACCAACAGACACACATCATTAAGTGTTTTTAATATATTAAAATTATTTATTAAATAATATTGTGTGTAGCTATACATTAATTACTAAACCAATTTAGGGAAATATTTCCAGTAACAGATAAACATAGTATAGCAGACCTAGACACTACAAAGTATGTATTGCTACCATTTGACTCAGCATATTACAGCAACAACATATCAAACAAAGACAAACGAAGGATCATTCAGTTGATAAGCGCCAGAGAGCTAAAAACGCTAGCATCTTCTGAAGAGAAATATCTGGTTTATTTTTGGAATCCAGATTGTGGTGGCACACAAAAGAACATTCGACATTTTGATAGTATCGCAAAAAATGGCACTAAGGTATTAGTAGCATCTCTGAAACATAGTTATGAACGGATGGAAGCAAGGCTGAGGAGTACTACATTTTCCCAATACCCTCTGTATGTGGTAAATCCAGATAAGGACTCTAGGAGGTTAACCCAAAGATTGATTGCTATTGTAGAAGAAACGTGTCCGAGTTGCTATAAGACCTATAGGGACGACATAGTTGTTTCATCTCATTTATATATAGCCAATGATAGCATAGCTGTGGTGATGCACAGATAGCGTGAGTAGCGGATTGAATCATAGACGAATCCTACAAATAATATTAAGCAAAGGAAGTCTTCAAAGCTCATTAATATAATAAGTAATGTTTCTGCAAAACATTCTTATATTTTAATGACAGCATTATTCCATGATTCATACCGACCTTAATTAATAACTGATTGCGATATTCCTTTTTCAGTTTATTACTGCGCCCCCAATTCAATATTACTTTAGGTAAAAAAATGCCCTATTGCACACCAATCATATCATCATTTCTAATATAAAAACCCAAAGAGCCAGAGAGGGATGTGGTTGCCAATGGGAGATTCGGTGTCGTCTTGGACAACGTAGGCATTGTCTATTCCTTTGATTTGAGCTGCTGTTTTAGATTTTCCACCTATCTCGAAGGTGTATTTGTTATCAACTAAAAAATCGCCTTGCTTGGGCATGTTGACTGAATGACTAACGGACAACTGCGACATAAAGAATGTTTCTCTCATTGCGCCTTGTTCTACACCTTGCTCGGCAAGTGCTGCGAGCAGATTGGTGTTGTTGAGATATAGCTTTTCGGGTTTTTGAAGAGTGGCTACGCTGATACCTGATGGATATAGGAGTGATACTATTTTGGCTTGCTCGAGATAATGGAGGTAGTTATTGAGCGTGTTGCGATGAATTAATGTTTTTTCGGCTAATGCAGAGATATTGGGCTTGAATGGAACTTGCTGTGCTACTATATATATGAGTTGGAGTAGTTTTTTGGCGTTGCGCACATCAAAATCTTTTAGTGCCGCCATATCATATTCAACAATGGTTCTGACTAGCTGATTGATGCGTTGGTGTGCGGTGATGGGCTCGGCAATGGCGAATGGATAATAACCATAGTTGAGGTATTGTGTAAAATGTTGGAATGGCCGAAAATCTGGCGGAAAAAGTGTTTTGTATGCTGCTGCATCAGCTAATAAATTTTGGAGACTGATACTAGGTAGATGTATGAGTTGCTGCATGGAGAGGTACTCTCGAAATGATAAACCTGGCAAATTGTAAAAAAGTGCTCGTCGGCTTAAATCGCCCTCTTGCCTAGAAATATCTATGACAGAAGAACCTGTAAAGATTATTTTGAGTAAGGGAAAGAAGTCGTAACAATTTTTGATTTCGGCTGACCAATTGGGATATTTATGCACTTCATCTAACACCAATATCTTACCTCCTTGCTGATAAAACTCGGCAACTGTTTCTTTAAGTGAATGATCTGAAAAGTAGAGGTCGTCAAGGGAAAAGTAGGCAGCCTGAGTGATGGGTAAATTCTGCATTTTAAGCCATTGGAGGAGCATTGTGGTTTTACCTGTGCCTCTTGCGCCTTTGACACCAATAAGTCTTGCATCCCAATTTATCTGTTGAAAAAGATAGCGTTTGAACGACAAAGGGACAAAAGATAATAAATGTTGAAATTGCTCTAATAATTTGACCATAAAACTGGCATTTGGACAAAATTAACCATTCTGCACAATAGAAAGTGCAGTTTTTAGCAAATTTTGCACAACAGAAAGTGCAATTTAAATCAAATATTGCACAATAGAAAGTGTAAAATGTAATAATGAAGGCTACATTTACTTGTTGTCAATAATATCATCGACATCCTCATCGCCAGAAAGGTGGTGCATTTGCTCTACGATTTTGGGGTATCGCCAACGAACTCTTTTGCTCATGGGTTTGACGGTAAACTTTTTGGGATTGGGGAGACAGGCAATAATCATAGCGGCTTCGGACTCGGAAAGGCGGCTGGCAGGCTTGCCAAAATAGGCTTGTGCTGCGGCCTCGATTCCAAATATACCTGGGCCCATCTCAATGACGTTGAGGTAAACCTCCATGATTCTTTCTTTGCCCCACACCCACTCTATCATTTGAGTGAAGTAGAACTCAGGTAGCTTGCGCAGGTATCGCCCCCAACCACTACCCTGCCATAGAAAAACATTTTTGGCTGTTTGCTGACTGATGGTGCTGGCTGCCCCACCTTTGACCCTGTGTTTCTTTTTTTTGCTGGGTTTGGCGTTGAGACTTTTATCGATAGCTTTCCAATCGAAACCTGAGTGATCGGGGAATAGCTGATCTTCGCTGGCGATGGCTGCAAGCTTAGCATTGCGTGCTATCTCATCGTAACTTACATAATCTCTTTTGAGCCCGTAACCGCCAACAAAGTTGGCTAACTGAGTGATGGTGACTGGAGGCATGACCCACCTGCACAACACCAGGTATATAGTAGAGGACAGGAACATGTAGAGAAGTACCCTAGCGAAGAAACGGAAAACCTTTTTCAACGAGAAAAATGTAATTAATACGTCTGTAAAAGTACTTTAAGCGATGGACACTTCAAATTTTTACATCATTTGCACATTACGGCTCAATCCTTTACTTTTGTTGCATAGTATAAATACACCACACAATGGGTCATAATACACATAGCACCGAGAATAAAGCTATCATCTCCTTCAAGAATTCCTTCTGGTTGGTTATCATCATCGTAGGTTTGTTTGTTTCTGCACTGAACTTTGTGCAAGCACAAAAAGAAGGCCACGGTAGCCATGGCGCACATGGCGGACATGAAGCTGCCGGGCATGGTGCTGCTACACATGGCCATGAGGCGACTGAAGGCCACGAGGCTGCACCCGCCGCTGAAAAACACGAAGCTGCGCCAGCGGCTGAGGGTCATGGTGCGGCTGAGCATCACTAATAGCCAAAAGAGCAAAGCTGCATGATACATACGGGAGAAGTGGTATTGGTAACTGGCGCTGCTGGTTTCATAGGGAGTTATATTGCCGGACATCTGAACAGGCTAGGCTATAATAAGCTGGTGCTGGTAGATGACTTTACCGTGGAGCGAAAAGCAGCCAACTATAAAGACAAGGCATACACTGAACTGGTGCAGCGAACTGTGCTGCATGACTGGCTGCTGGCCTATGGCAACAAGGTGAGTTTTGTGATTCACCTAGGTGCCAGAACCGACACTACAGAGATGGACTACGAAGTGCACCGACTGCTGAACCTGGAATATAGCAAGATGGTGTGGGAGCACTGTGTGGCACTACGCATACCGCTCATCTATGCATCGTCGGCAGCTACGTATGGCAATGGTGAGCTAGGGTATAAAGATGCGCATGAGTTGGTGGGGAAACTGCAACCACTGAATCCGTATGGTGTTTCTAAAAACGAATTTGACCTATGGGCTCTGGCACAACCCCAAACGCCTCCTTTTTGGGCTGGGTTAAAGTTTTTTAATGTTTTTGGCCCTAATGAGTATCATAAGGGCAGAATGGCATCGGTAATTTTCCATGCCTACAACAGCATCAATACTACAGGGAGCGTACGCTTATTTAAATCGCACCGACATGATTATAAAGACGGAGAGCAGATACGTGACTTTATTTATGTAGCTGATATAGCGGGCATCATACTATGGCTAATGGAGCACCAACCAGAAAGTGGTTTATATAACGCAGGCACTGGTAAGGCTCGTACCTTTAACGACCTGGTGCTAGCTATATATGCTGCACTGGATAAACAGCCTAACATAAACTATATAGACACCCCGATAGATATAAGAGACAAATATCAATACTACACTGAGGCTGACATGAGTAAGCTGAAAGCAGCAGGATTTGACCATGAGTTTCAGCCACTAGAAGCATCTGTAGCAGACTATGTGCAAGGCTACCTGAGGAGTGGTAGCTATTACTAAAGTAGCAAATAGACGTTTATCTTTTGAGTAATAGTGTTTGGACCGAGTATTTAGGTGTAGTGCCTACATGATGTCATGTGCCCCAATACCACCTGTAATAAATAAGTTGTAAACAGTAGCAAAAAAAAGCCTGCAATTAATGCAGGCTTGGTATTTGTTTTCCTTTAGGATACTTGATGGTGTAACCTATATTAGTAGATTGCTGATCGTTGGGCTTGAGTGACATATACCAAGTAACAATACCTGATGTTTCGTCTACAGTACCGTTTCCTACTTCTTTACTTTCTATTTCTATATCCTTATCGTTGCTAACTGGTAATTGGTCTTGGAGCACTATGCTGATGTTGTCTTTTCGGGTGTTGCGTACGGTGATGGTATAAGCAAATGCCTCGCGCGTGTTGCTACCAAAGTGCTTAACACTATGTAGTTTTTTGTCCTGCTCGCGACGGACAACGATTTTCTTATCTCTACCGAGAGAGAAAGTGAGCGTATCGCTGGTGTTGCGGGTGTCTATATAGCCCTGACCAACATAAGTGCCTTCGTAAAAAATATTAGTAGCAGCAGGTATGAGGTTCAAATCTTGCCAGTTGGTGACCTGAGCCTGAAGGAAAGCGTCCTTATCGAGCTTGGGCACTGTAAAATATCTATATGTGGCGGGCAAGCTATAGTTGGTGATAGCTACTAAATGCTCTTGGCCATTGCTGAGAATTGTGTAAGGCAGATCTATATCGAAAGAGGTGCTGATACCTGCATTGTCGACAGTGACAAAATCGGCCACAGTGCCGGGAGTGGCAGCAACCATTGCATCCTCGTACTTAGCTTGAGGAGCAGCTGCAGCCATAGTTTTCGAATTCAATCTACTATAAACCACAGGCGACATAAATGATAGATACCAAGGGTTGAGCACAGGTGCATTAGCCCCCTCGGTAGGATTGCCAGTAGAAAGAGAAAGGCGTATATTATTCCACTCAATGCCGCTATTTTGGTAGACATTGGCTTTGTAAAAAAGTGATGCAGGCTTGGCAATATCATCAACCCGAATGTCGTAGGTGGGTGTCCAACCAGCATTGTTGGTAGTGTAGCTAACCTTTAGGTCGGTTTGGATGGGCTCTTTGGCGAGCAACTTAACAACTACTTGTCCGCCTGGCTGAGTACCTTTGCGTTGCTCTTCATCTAGTTGTTTTTTGAGTTTTACAATTAATTCGTCTATCTTTTTAAGCTGGTCTTCGTTTTTGGATTTCTGTGTGAGCAGACCTTCCATGCGTGTATTGATGAGATCGAGCATTTTGGTTAGCTCGGCCACGTTGGTGCCAGCCTCTTCGCCACCCAATTTTCTGTTGACCTGTAAGACGGCGATTTGTTCGGCTAAAACGGTGGTTTTATTGTTGATAGAGACGCGCTGTAAACTGACGGCAGCAATAGAGTCTTTTAGTTCCTGCACTTTGGGAGATGTGTAATCGTCTCCCAAATAATTGTTGCGAAAGATGGCAGACTCTACAACAGCACCAGCGCCAATGCCTACAGAAAGGCTTTGCGTATTGATATCGCCAGCAACATTGGAAAGGATAATTTCATTTTCGCCCTTTTGGAGCTTGAGCTTGGCAGTACTGTTGATTTGAGCACCATGCAGAAATACGGTAGCATTTTCAATTTTGAGCTTGTAGGTATTCTGTGCCAAAGCATGGGCGGATGGGAGTGCTACTGTAGCTAGCACGATGAGATTTTTGAACATGAAGTGTGTTTGTATGTATAGATGCTTAAAGAAGACAAAATTCATACCATAGTGCTTCAAAGAAATGTTAACACTTGGAAAGCGATAAAAAATAGCTGGAATGACAAGGTGACAAAGATTTAACAGCGAGTATAAAATAATGACTTTTTTGATTATATTTGTGAATATGGATTGTGTTTATATGTCGGGGCTAATGGCTTCGACAAATTTTGTATTGGCAATTAGCAAGTATAGATGATAAGGAATTTACAAGTTGTGTTTAATGCGCTGCTTAGATATACCAAATCTGTACTGGTAATGATAGTGGTGTGCCTGCTACTGGCTATAACAGGACAGGCGGCAGTAACTGTGACCGCTGGAAGCGGTGGGACAAACATATGCAGTAACAGGGCTGTGACAGGTGCTGCACCAGCATTCACATCGCTAGGGCCTATAGTGATAACGGAAGGAGCCAATGCAGACTTTAGCATAGGGACGAGCACAATAGTGCTGGTGCCGCCAAGTGGCTGGCAGTTTAGCAGTACATTGCCAACGATAACTTATATAACTGGCTCTAACATAACAGGCGTATCGGGCAGCATAACAGCAACAGCCCTGACTGTGAATGTGACTGTGGTGAACAATAATGGCGCTGACCAACTAACAATAACCGGCCTGCAAGTGCAACCATTAACCACTAGTGCCACGGCTGGGTCTGTGCGAGCTAGTGCAGTGACTGGAGTAGCGGGCATAACAACAGGGTCTTCGGGGACAGTATTTGCATCATTATCAGTATCGGCACCAGTGACACCAACTGTATCCATTAGTGCTAGTCCATCGGGTTCGTTTTGTCCGGGTACTACAGTAGTATTTACACCAACATCGGCCAATGGAGGCACACCGACCTATTATTGGGCGTTAAATGGATTTGAGGTATCAATAGGCTCTACCTACTCTGTGAGCACACTAGCTAGCGGGCATACTGTATCGTGCAGAATGATTAGCAGCCTGGGGTGTGTGACAGCCAACCCTGTATTTTCCAACACTATAACCGCATCTGTATTGACTGCACCTGCAGCGATAACAGGAAGTGCCACAGTGTGCCCAACAGTGGCAACGACACTAAACAGCACAACGAGTGGAGGCACATGGAGTAGCTCAAACACGGCTGTGGGAACGATAAGCAGCACAGGCGTACTGATGGGGATAGCAGCTGGGACAACAAGAGTATCATATACTGTAGGCAGTTGCTCGGCTACGAGAATAGCCTATGTAAATAATCACCCTTTTGCGCCTGTGCTTACACCCACAGCTACAGCACTGTGCCCAGGCACAACACTGAACGTGACAGCAGCTGGCACGCCTGCATCGACATCTGTATTGACTCAAAACTTCAACTCGGGCGTTGCACCATGGACAGTGGACACGATAGGCAGTGTGAATATACTTAGCGGGTCGGAATGGAAAGCCTGCGCTGATAGCTACCTGAATGAACAAGGTTGGTATAGAAGCCCAGACTCGAGCACATTTGTGATGGCAAATGCGGATACATCGGGCTCTACAGCGACACTATCTACAAGACTAACATCGCCTGTATTTTCACTAGCAGGCTACAGTGGTGCCACCATAAGTTTTCAACACTCGTATGACTATTGGGCTGCCGGAGATGCACAAGTGAGCTTACAAATATCAATAGATGGCGGGAGCACTTGGACAACAGTAAACAGTTTTTTGGGAGGGAGTATAGGCGCCAAGATGGGCTTTGTGACACAATCTTTCTCGCTGAACCCCTGGGTGGGCAATGCTAATGTGCGTATTCGGTTCAATTACATATCGAACTTTGGCTATTACTGGGCCATAGACAATATAGCTATAACGGGCATACCTGGAGTAGTGACCCCTAGTTGGTCGCCAACAACGTATTTGTTTACCGACCCAGGTTTTACTGTTCCGTACACAGGTGGGGCAACAAATAGTGTTTACTTCAACCCACCATCTGTAACGACACCGACTGTTATAACCTATACTGCGACGGCAGCCCTAGGAGCATGTGCTGGTGTATCGACATCGGTAGTGACTGTAAACCCTGTGCCCGGCAGTACGACCGGTCTGTTTAATATTTGTACTGGCACCTCTACTACACTGAGCAACTCGGCTAGTGGTGGCACGTGGGTGAGTAGTAATCCATCGGTAGCAACAATAGGTTCGGCATCGGGCGTGGTGACTGGGGTAGCTGTGGGGACAACAACAATCAGCTATATAACTGGCACAACCTGTGCGACTGTGCAAGTGCTAACTGTAACGACAGCACCAGGAGCAGTGACGGGAAATGCAAGCATCTGCCTGGGGTTGACATCGACATTGGGCAGCACATCGACAGGAGGAACATGGACCAGCAACAACACGAGTATAGCTACTGTAAATGCTACAACTGGCGTGGTGACTGGCGTAAACCTTGGATCGGCCATCATCACCTACTCGCTGGGAGCAGGGTGTATAGCCACACGACTAGTATCGGTGCAACCGCTGCCAGCATCGGTGAGTGGCAGTGTGCCTGTATGTGCTGGACAAACGATAAGTCTTAGCTGTGCAACCAGTGGTGGGACATGGATAAGTGGTAACACTGCCATAGCAACCGTAGGTAGCAATACTGGTGTGGTGACTGGCGTGAGCGGAGGAACCGTAGTGGTGACCTATAGAATAACAAGCTCGGGCTGCGCCAGCACTACTATAGTGACCGTGAACCCAATAGGCCCAATAACTGGCAACCTAAATGCCTGCCTGGGCTACACCAATTCTCTGAGTAATACAACAAGCGGAGGCACATGGACTAGTAGTAACACCGCTGTAGCTACCATAGGCGCTAGTAGCGGGATAGTGACACCTGCAATTACTGGAACGAGTACAATAAGCTACTCTCTATCCTCTGGTTGTGTAGTTTGGGCAGTATTGACTGTGAATAATCTACCAAGTGATATAACAGGACCTGATGAAGTGTGCGTAGGCTCTATAGTAACACTAAGCAGTGCAACGACAGGAGGAACCTGGATGAGCAATAAT
>CALRKH020000089.1:0-14303 GCA_943367855.1 Asaia bogorensis
CATTACACAGGCGATATGTTGCTTGCCGATTGGGCTAGCCACAATGAGCAGGTAGTGCTCCAGAAAGCTACTAAATTCGGTGTGCCACATATGGCACTAGCCAGGGCTATGAATATATGGCAATACCAGTTTGGCATAGAGCAGCTGCAACAAAAACTGGGAGCGGGTATATATGTATCTAGCTACCTGCTGATAAAAAGTAAGGAAAACGGTAAGCTCTATACTGCCTGTGTGTGGCCAGAATGTATACCTGTGGTGCTGCCTCCGGTAGATTTTGTAATTATTCACAAAAAATACAAACGATTCCTCATCAACTATGAAGAGCAGGGAATGATAGCTTATAACCAACTGATGCAGCAGCTCTCTGCCTCTTTCGAGCCATTTACCACTACAGTAGATGGGGTAGTGATATTGCGCCCAGCAAAGGCTGCAAGTATAGTGTCCAAGTTCAATGATTTACCCTTGATAGGTGAGGTGAAAAACTTTGGTACTCTCATCGCAATGGATGGATTTGTGACTATAAAGTAAGAATACACCCCTAGCCTCTAAAACTCCTCTGGAGCATCGAAGCTCATGCGTTGTTTGGTTCGGGGGTGAATGAACGATAAGTGCCCTGCGTGCAGATAGAGGCGCTCTGCCGGATAGCCATATATGTCGTCGCCAACTATTGGGGCATTGAGCCCTTGGTGGTGTGCCGAGTGTACCCTTAGCTGGTGTGTGCGTCCCGTTTGTGGCCAAAAGTGTATTTTAGTATATGTATCATCGTTACTAATCACCTCCCATTGGGTGATGCTAGTTTTCCCAGTTTCAGTGCATACTAGCTGTCGGGGCCTGTTGAAGGGGTCGGGTATCAATGGCAGGTCTATGGTGCCTTTAGCTATAGGTAGTGCTTTGCTTAGTAGTGCTGTGTAGCGCTTGTGCACTGTCCTATCCAGAAACTGTCGCTGCAGCTGTTTATGCACAGATGCATGTTTGGCCACTACCAGCAATCCAGATGTGCCCATATCTAATCGGTGCACTATTAGCGGCTCCACATCTTTAAGTATGGCTTTGAGCCGGCTATATACAGAGTCGTATATAGTTACTCCGGGCACCGAGCGCAAACCAGAAGGTTTGTTTACCACCAATAGGTGTTCATCTTCGTATACTATCGATAGTTGTATGCTTTCATCTGCCTGTTGCAAAAATGGATTCTCATCAAGAGTCATGTCTTGCAGCATATGTTCTAGTATAGGCTTGCACTTGCCTGCACATGCCGGATAGTATTGTTTGTGTTGGCGTATCTCTGAGCTAGGTGGCGCACCCCACCAGAACTCTGCCATAGCCAAAGGCTGGTACCCATGAGCAAACGCATATTGTAGCAGTTTGGGCGTGGCACACTCGCCTGCACCAGCTGGCGGTCGGCCAAATGCCGTTTGGCTAAAAATGGAGTGCAAACTCCTTTTTTCGCCTGCTTTATTTAGAAATGCATATTGGTCGAACAGTTGTTGTTGCAGCGCCGCCGATCGGTCTTTACGTTCTTGTTTCAAGGCTTCCAGACGTTCATCCAGAGGAGTCACCATGGCCATGGCTTCATCTATTCTTTGCTTCCATTCTTCTTTTAGCACTCTTAGTCTATGGCGGTCATAGTGGCTCTGTTTGGCTAGCTCTGCTTCCAGGCTTTCTTTGTCCTCACAGTCTGGCGTTAATGCTATAGTTTCCCTGCGTTGTCTCCTTATTTCTTTGTTGTCTTTCAGTTCATTTTTTAGGTTGTCCAGTTCATCTTTTGCTTGCGCCTGCAGCTGCGTCAGCTTATCCTTTAGCGTTTTGTGATGAATGTCAGTTTCTGCTGCTTCTATTAGTCTATTTATATTGTCTATCACATCCTGCTCTTGCAAGAAAAAGCTGTCCTCTGTCAGCATGTCAAAAACAGGTGGCACCAGCCGACTATGGTGATTGCTGCCGGCCAGCTTGCCCGAGCAGGCAGCTAAATAGCCAACACCACCCTCTGTATCTTTTACCACTAGCACCCCAAACATCTTTCCTATAGGCGCATCGTTGTTGCGGGCATCTAGCCCAAAGTTGTGCTCAAAGTCGGTTTGATTTTCGAGGTAGGCTTGTAGTTGCTCGGCTGCAAGTATAGTGAGTGGATGAGGCTCGTAATAAAAGGGAAAAGTAAATCGCTCTGGCAGAGCAATGTTGCTGAGTACTTTTGGGTCGAAGTAGATTATTTTATTGTCCTTTGCTTGGCTCACTAATACTGGTATGTGTTGGCAAAAGTAATTTATCTATCATTAGCCTAAATTTTTCTCAAAGCATACACTGCTGGCTACACCTGCATATTGGCCATAGTTGGGTATAGGTGTATAGTGGCACTTGTTGTAGAGTGCTATAGCCTCTGGTTGTTTTTTGCCCGTCTCCAATATGCATTTATGGTAGCCCAGTGCTGCTGCCCACAGCTCCAGTTGTTGCAGCACCTGCATAGCTATGCCACAGCCACGATGAGCAGGTGGCACATACATTCTCTTTACCTCCATTATACCATCAGCATAGTGTTTTATGGCTCCACAGCCCACAGGCTCATTACCTGCATAGGCTACTACCACATACTTTATATCAGGTATCAGGTTGAACTGGTGAAAGAACGCATGCTCATCACCATCTCTTATAGCCAGGTCTTTGTCCAGCTCCACCACCAGTGCTCTAAAGTCAGTATCGGTGGCATCAGTTCTTTTTAGTGTTATGTTCATTTTATTGCAGGCTTCAGGTTAAAACAATGTTTGAGGCTGAGATTGTGGTAGCGGCTGCTGAGCTTTGGGTATATTGGTGTCTAAGCCTTTCTTATAAATGAAGTTGCTCACAGCATAGCCTATAAGTAGATTGTCTGGCAAAGGTTGCATGAGGTCTTTTATCTCCTGGGCGCTAAGGTTACCTATCCATGCCTGCCTATTATTAGGTTCTATTATCAGTGGCATTCTTTTGCCCTCATTGTGTATCTCAGTTAGTAGTTGGTTGGCAGGTGTGGTTATAATGCTGAATGTTCTGGTCACCTCTCCTGTTTCCTGGTTCACCCAGTCGGCATATATACCCCCTAGCGATAAAGGCTTTTCGTCGGCAGCCTTCACAAAGTAGGGTATTGTTTTACCGCCTGGTGGGTGGTGCGGTTCGTAGAAGCCCTCTAGCCATATCAGACATCTATTACTACCTATGTAGTTCTTGTAGCTCGCCTTTTCAAATACCTCTTCACATTTGGCGTTCAAGGTATTGGCGTAGTTGTAAGCGTCTTTTTCTGTCTTTACCCATGGGGGTAGTAATTTCCACTTGGCAGGTGCTATGGTGTTGCTTTCGCTGGTTAGTATAGGTAGTTCAGGCATCTCAAAGCCATCTGCATGAAAGTAGTGTTTGTAGTTGGCTACATCAAATCCACTGCTCTTTACAGTTGCTGTTAGCTGCTCTTGTTTAGGGGTAGCTGCTTTGTAGCACATGGGGCAAAGATACTTAAGGTGCAGCTGAGATAATACCGGCTAATCATCTTGTCGTTTTGGGGTAGTTTTTATTTATTAGCCCCTGCCCAGCAAGGCAGCATTTGGGTATAAGGTAGCCAGAAAGTAGTGGCAGCCAAAGAATCTTGCTACTCAATTGTAACTGCGTTTCTTGCAGCTATCTTTTGTGCCATAATACTGGCAGCTATCAGTTGTAACGCATGATATATCATAAGCGGTAGCAGTAGCATACCTGCACCAGTGCCAGCAAACAATACTCTGCTCATCACTGTGCCATGCACCAGCGACTTTTTTGAGCCACAAAACATAGCAGTTACTTCATCTGCAGCCGAGAAACCCAGCAGCCGGCAACAATACTTAATGCTATACATCACTATAAAAAATAATAATAGCATACCTACTGAAAGACCCAATAATGAAGCCCAGCTCATAGCATCAAACACGCCAGTATGAAATGAATGGCAGAAGGAACTATAAATAATGACTAGTATTATCCCTTGGTCAAACTGTTTGAGTTTGTTTTTGTGTTGTGTTGCCCATGCGCCCCATTTCCTGTTGAGTGCTATGCCTAGTATCACAGGTAGTAATACCTGAAGCGTCAGTTTCCATACCACATCTGTTATATTGAATACGGCTCCTTCTTGTTGCATCAGCACACCTACCCAAAATGGTGTCGCAAAAATTCCGATCAAACTAGATATACTGGCATTGAAGATAGCTGCGGGTAAATTACCCCCGGCTATAGACACCATAACTACAGACGATGAAACCGTAGATGGTAGCGCACACAAAAATGCTATCCCCATCCATAGCATAACGGTAGCTGTGCCGCTGAGTGCGGGTTTTAGCAGCCATGCTACCAATGGGAAAAGTATAAAAGTAGCAAGCTGCACCAGCACATGTAGTCGCACATTAGCCAGTCCAGACTTTATTTGCTTGAAATCTAACTTAAGTCCATAAAAGAAGAAAATGCCAGCTACACCATATGTAGCCACATCTTCTAGCGACATAGGTTGGGTGATAAGACCTGGCTGGGGAAACACACGAGCCAATAGCACCATAGCTGCTATAGCAAGCACAAATCCATCTAGCCCCAGCTTTTGCAGTAGTGGTTTAGGCTTATGTTTGGGTGTTGTCATGCCTGCAAATATCCCTAAAACATAAACATGCTTCTTTGTTACAATAAAGCCTCTGCCCCAGCATAGCTTGCCGGATAAGGATAATTGGTTGAGCTATTGGTAGATACATATAACGTATCAGTTCCTACTTTTTTCTCAAAGGCAGGCATAGCGCCTATCAATTGTGGGGCATCTATACCCTCGTGCAGCAGCAATGTGCTCGATGAAAATACGCGTGCTTCATCCCATAGACCCTCTTGTATAAAAGTATTGAGTAGCTGTGCGCCTCCTTCAATAATTACAGAAAGTATCCTTGCTTCTTGTAGTCGCTGCATAATGTTGTGCATCAGTGCAGCATTGAATGGCATATTAATATAATGTACATTGCCTAATACGGATGATTCTCTTTCGGTTATAATCCAGGTAGCGGCTTCGGCATTAAACAAATGGTGGGTATGTGGTAGTGTTGCATTTCGGTCTAGCGCTATGCGTAGGGGTTGTCTGCCGGGGTGCAGCCTGGCGGTGAGCTGTGGGTTGTCGTTAAGTGCTGTGAGGTAACCCACCATGATGGCAGCCTCCTCGGTACGCCATTGGTGCACCATGCGTTGTGCTTCTATAGACGATATTTGCGTTTTGGCTCCGGTAGATGTTGCAAAGTATCCATCTGCCGATTGCGCCCATTTGAGTATGATGTATGGGCGATGCAAAGTATGTGCCGTGAGGAAACGTCTGTTTACCCACATTGCCGCTGCAGCACCTGTGCCTATTGTTACATTTATGTCAGCATTTCTTAATATTTCTATGCCACTACCCGACACTTGAGGGAACGGGTCTTGCACGGCTATCACTACTTGTTTCACCTGTTGCTCCACAAGCAGTTGCGCACATGGTGGGGTGATGCCGAAGTGGGCACAGGGCTCCAGATTTACATACATAGTGCTTTCTGGTATCAAATGTTTATTTTCATCAGCCACATTTGCCAGGCAGTTTACCTCAGCATGCGGGCCTCCATAGTGTTGATGCCACCCTTCGCCTATTATTTTATTGTTATATACCAATACCGCGCCTACTAGAGGGTTGGGGTAGGTGTTGCCAGCTCCTTTTATTGCCAGTTGTAGGCATTGGTCCATATATTTTTCTTCGGGTATGTGCATATAGCTCGTTTTAATTTATTGTTCAAAGTTACGAAACTCAACGCCCTCATAATGGTTATATATCAGTAGCAGGTGGTGCGGTGGTTATTACTTTACGGTTTTTGTGCTTATATTGCACTGCGATTTGATCTACCGAAAATCTACAATTATGAAAATGTTTTATGTGCGCTTGCTTGCAGCACTAGTGTTAGTTATTTGCTCGTGCTCAGGTTCATTTGCACTCACCCCTGTTACCGGCACCTTTACAGTATGCGTTGGAGCCACTTCTACGCTCTCCAATCCTACAGCTGGTGGTTCTTGGTCTTCTTCCAATCCTGCTATTGCCGCTGTAGGCACTGGTAGTGGCATAGTGACCGGTATAGCCGCTGGTACGGCTGCCATATCATATACTCTTGGTGCAGAGGTAGAGTTTGCTGTAGTTACAGTATCTCCTTTGCCCAATCCGGGTACTATAAGTGGTCCTGCTTCAGTTTGTGTAGGTGCCAACATCACATTGACCAACACCGCTACAGGTGGCACATGGTCTAGTGCCAATACTGTAGTTGCTACAGTAAGTGCAGGTGGTTTAGTAACTGGCGTCTCTGCTGGCCCCACTGTCATATCCTATTCGGTGTCTAATGCCTGTGGTGCAGGTGCTGCTACCAAGGTAGTGAGCGTAAATGCGCTACCCAATGCTGGAACCATAACTACAGCAGCTGCTATATGCCAGGGCGCCACACTAGCCATGTCTACTACGGGCACTACAGGCGGCACATGGTCGTCAGCTACTCCAGCCATTGCTTCTATAGGTAGCGCCACTGGCTTGCTTAGTGCTGTTTCGGCTGGCACAGTTACCATATCATACACACATACCAATGCTTGTGGCACTGCTGTTGCCACCACTATTGCTACTATCAATCCCTTACCTCCAGCTATAAGTGGCCCTAGTATTGTTTGCCGTACCAAATCTATTACGCTTACCAATGCGCTTTCTTTAGGCGTATGGTCTACTACTACTACCAATGTTACAGTTGATGCTTCTACTGGAGAGGTAACAGGTGTTATGCCTGGCACTGCAACTATTATATACACACTACCTACTGGCTGTCGTGCCACCAAGGCTATAACAGTAAACCCACAACCAGCAGGTATAGTAGGTGCTACAAGGGTATGCCTGGGTGCTAGCACCACACTAACTTGTGTGAGCACAGGTGGCACATGGACGAGTAGCCAACCAGATACACTCACCATCTATTCGCCGATAGTAGGTACTATATATGGCGCTACAGTAGGCACAGCTACGGTTACCTATACAATAGCTAATGGCTGTTTCTCTACGTCTACCATCACTGTCAATCCAATTCCAGCAGCTATTACTGGCGATTTAAGTATATGTCGCAGCACTAGCGATACTTTGTTTAATGCAGTGCCAGGTGGCACATGGTCTAGCTCCTCTCCTGGCACAGCATCCATAGATGTTACAACGGGTGTGGTGTCAACCATCGTTTTGGGTACGGTTCGTATTTCTTACACTTTACCTGGCGGTTGTCGTGCAGAGGCTATTCTGACAATAGACCCTGTACCTGCAGATATAACTGGTGACGCACAAGTATGTGAGGGTAGCACTGCATTTGCTACCAATAGCGTGCCTGGTGGTGTATGGACTACTTCAGACGTTGCAACGGCGGGTATATTACCCGTTACAGGTATGCTGGCTGGTGTAGCAGCGGGCACAGCTACTATTACTTATACTATGGGCACTGGTTGCTTCAAAACCAGGACTGTTACTGTCAACCCAACTCCAGCGGCTATTTCGGGTGCCGATGCTGTGTGCGAGGGCGATACTGTAACCTTTGCTACGGCTACTACAGGTGGCGCATGGAGTAGCAGTCATGCTATGCGTGCCACAGTAGATGCAGCTGGTATAGTATCCGGTGTGTTATCTGGTACATCTACTATATCTTATGCACTTCCTACAGGTTGTTTGGCTACTAAAGGTATCACTGTCAATACTACACCTGGTGGCGTTTCAGGTATTTTGTCAGTTTGCGCTGGCATCACTAGTCACCTTACCAATAGCCCCGGTGGTGGTTTCTGGAGCAGTAGCGATGTGGCTGTGGCTACTATAGATGCTGCTGGTGGTGTAGCTACTGGCGTAGCAGCTGGCACAGCTATGCTTACATACACATTGCCAGCCAGCGGTTGTCTGGCTACTGCTGTTTTTACGGTCAACAATTTACCTGCATCTATTACTGGTGCATCTACACTTTGTGTTGGCAACACTACCACACTAGCTAGCACCACAGTGGGCGGTAGCTGGAGCAGTAGTGCGCCTGCTTTTGCTACTGTAGATGCTACTACCGGTGTAGTAACAGGCATCGCTACGGGTATTGCTACTATTTCTTACACTACTCCATCTGGTTGTTCGGCTACTTTTTCACTCACTGTCAATCCGTTACCATCTGCTGGTAGCATAGGTGGCTTGCCTACTGTATGTCAGGGAGCAAGCATAGTGTTAATGCCAAGTTTGGCAGGTGGTAGCTGGAGCACAGCCAATGGCAATGCCAGCGTATCTGCTACTGGTGTGGTTACAGGTGTATCAGGTGGGGTAGATACAGTGATATACAGCGTGGTTAATGCTTGTGGTTTTTCTAATGCACACCATATAGTTACAGTAAATCCATTACCAGATGCGGGTAGCATTACAGGAAATTTCAACATTTGTATAGGTAGCACACGCACTTTGGCAGGCACTTTGCCTGGTGGCATTTGGTCTTCAGCCGATACTACTGTGTCTATCAACGGTGCTGGCGTAGCTTCTGGTTTATATATAGGCACTGCTACTATTTCATATACTCGTGTCAATGCTTGTGGCCCCAACTCTGCCTCAGTAGTTGTTACCGTTCATGCGTTGGTAGACCCAGGCTTTATCAATGGGCTGGACACTATGTGCTACAGAGATACTGCTACCATGGTGGTTTCAGTGCCTGGTGGCAACTGGGCTTCTAGCAACAACCTCATAGCTACAGTAGATGCCGCTGGCGTTGTTACTAGCATCAATCCTGGTGCTACTACTATCATGTATATTGTCAGCAACACTTGTAGCACAGATACTGCAGAGCATCTGTTGCGTGTGCGTATCCCTGCCGACTGTTACACGGGTGTAGCTCAGCTTAGCAGTGTCAATTTTGAGATAGTACCTAATCCTAATAGTGGCAAATTCAATGTTAATACAGTTCAGTCGGGTACATTATACATGATGGCTGTAGATGGCCGTGCGGTTAAGGTGATGCCATTGGTGGCTGGTGCCAACACGGTGCAGCTAGATAGTGAGGTAGCAGCCGGTGTTTATGTTTGTCGTTTTGTAGCAAGCAATGGAGCTGTGGCTACGCAGCGAATTATAATAGCTAATTAGTATTCTTCTATATGTTTTGTAAAGAGCCGCTGCTATTTGGTAGCGGCTTTTTCGTTTGTTTTAACAAGCTTGTGTCACCGCTCAGATAGATATATACTGTAGATTTGTCTCAAATTACAAGTAGTGATTAAGAGGAGTGCTGTTTTGGCGGAGCAAGTGGGGCTGTGTGCCGTTCATGGCTGGTTGGAGAAGATAAGAACTAAATGTAAGCAGCAGGAAACTACTACTTGCGATGTGCTCTGGGAGCAAAACATAGAACAGTTGCAGGCACGCTGGCAGCAGATAGCGGCATACCTGCCAGATACACTGCAATATAACTATCTACTGGCAGCTGAGCGGTCTCTGCCCGATGTGCGTTTTCACTATGTGGTGCAGTTACACAATGGCAATCCTGTGCTTGTCGTGGTTTTTCAAGTACATACTATATCGGCCAATAGTGTAAAGGATGCAAGTAAACGTTGCTTATCCAGAGGTTTTGCCAGATTATTTCTGAAGCTCAAAAGCCTGAAAGTACTAGTGGCTGGCAATGCACTCCGTGCCGATGCAGCGGGTTATTGGTACAATGCTGCTGAGCTTACCAATGCCGATGCGCATAGTCATGTTGCACAGGCTGCTAGCCGCATAGCGGCTATAGAGCAGGCTATGGCTGTTATACTAAGTCCGCCGGGCAATGTAGATGGGCCTACAGCTGCCGTTATGAATGCACTGGGCTATAACGACCCTTGGGAAGATAAGGTAATGGACCTTGCCCTTAGACCTGCCTGGACTTCTATAGCCGAATATATAAATGACCTCACCCGAAAATATAAAGCTAGAGCCAACAAAGTAGTAGCTGCAGCCAGCACACTTACGTTAAAGGTGCTGAATGGAGCTGATGCTGATGTATATGCACATCACATCCGTTCTATGTTTGCACAGGTGGTGCATAGGCAGCCTTTTACACTCACCACGCATGGTGCCGATTACGTGCTGCAACTACTGCGCCAGCAGCTGCCTGGCGTAGAGGTAGTGCTTGTGATGGACGGTGACAAGCCAGTGGCATTTTTTAGTGCACATACTGGCAGGGGCTTTTATGAGATGTTGTATGTAGGTTGGGATGAAACGGTAAATGAGCAATATCAACTATATTTCAATTTATTGTTTTGGGGGCTACAACGAGCCATCGCACATCAGGCTCAGGTATTGCGCCTAGGCCGAACCTCCTTTGATGCAAAGGCTAGCATGGGGGCACGTAGCAGGCGCATACCGCACTTTGTTCAGTTGCTAGGCATAGGCAAAATGTTGGGAGCTAGATTCTCAGACTATTTCTCCGCTATGGAGGGCGATAGTTGGAAAGCTAGAAACCCACTTAAGAATGCTCCTGACCAATAGTGCATTAGCAAGCTTTAGACGCTACATTTGTACACAATAAGCAAAGACTCAAAATGCTGATAGTATCGTTGCATGGGGTGGCTATACATGCGCCTATAGGTTTATATCCCGAGGAGAAAGTGACTGGTAATGATTTTGAAACGGATGTAGATCTGTGGTTGCCCGATGTGCAGCCCTGGCCATATGCCGACTATGCTATAGTATATCAAGTTATAAACGAGGTCTTTGCACAGCCAGCAGATTTGCTGGAGCAAGTGGTTTGCGAAATTCATACTAGGCTCAAGGTCGCTATACCCGAGGTAGAAAAAGTACGTGTAGTGGTGCGCAAGTTAGCACCACCGTTAGGTGGTTCTGTTAAATGGTCTTCTGTGACATATGAACAATAACCAACAACACACTATTTAACTTTTGCGGTAATACCCTGTATTGCTATATTTGTCAGGTGAGTTTTCAAAATCCCTTATTCTTAATAGCTGGTATTACGCTGGGCGTACCAGTTTTAATTCACCTGTTCAATCTCCGTAAGTATAAGACGGTATTGTTCCCTCACACGCGTTTTTTGCGTACCATTCAGCTCAACAGTCGTAAGCGGTCTGAACTGAAGTACAAAGCTTTGCTAGTCACCAGGCTATTATTTTTGGCCCTGCTTATTTTGGCTTTTGCACGCCCTTTTTTGGGCAGTGAGGATAATAGTGTAACTGGTAAAAGGGTACAGTTCATTTATATAGACAATTCTTTCAGTATGTCGGCCCGCAAGGGTGCACGCACTATGCTGGAGGTTGCCAGAGATGCTGCCATCAAGCAGGTGCGCAAGGCACCGCAAGGCAGTCGTTTTGTGCTGCTCACCAACGATAAGCCCCAAAGTTACAAGCCAGAGCAGGCAGACAAGGTATTCAAAGCATTGCAGGAAGTAGATTTTTCTGCTGCATCGGCCACTGTGGGTAAGGTGCTATCGGCTGCGCAAACCATAGTGCAACAAGAGGGAGCTGTGGGGGCGGATGTGTTTTATTATTCCGATTTTCAGCAACATAGCATCACCGAGGTAGATGCTGCCACTACACGCAATGTGCGCTTATATGCTGTGCCTGTGCAGCCACAGTCGGCAAGTAATGTGTTTATTGATACCGCTTTTCTGTTGTCGCCTGTGTTGCAGGCCGATAAGAGTAATGTATTGGTAGTAAAGACACATGCTGCTGGCGATAAACCAAAGGAGAATCCGGTGCTGAGTTTGCATATAAATGGTCAAATGAAAAGTGCCGCCTCCCTTAGCTATAGCGATGCCGAGGAGCGCACAGATACACTCAGTTTTTCAGTTTCTGGCGCAGGGTGGCAGCAGCTGTCTATCTCTGTCAACGATGTTGCTATGCGCTTCGACGATACCTTTAGGGTAGCCGCTCGCAGTGCCCCCAATTTGTCAATTCTGGTGCTCAATGAAGGTCAAATGAATCCATATATCAATGCGGCTTTCAGAGCATACAATGGGTTCAGAATCAATCAGGTAGATGGAGCAACACTACCAGCCGATAGAAGACAGTATAATCTCATAATACTCAATGGACAAACAAGTATCAGTGAGGCTCTGGGCAAAGAGCTGGCTAAGGCTTTAGAAGACGGGCAAACCATTTGTTATTTTCCTGGTAGTACAGATAATGTAGATGCTATCAACGAGGGGCTGAAGTCTATTGGCGATATTAAAATTGCAGGCATAGATACGGCCAAACAGATGGCTAGCCAACTACAGCAGGGTAGCCCGCTGGTGCGAGATTTATTTGAGAAGATACCCGATAATATTCAGTTGCCAGTAGCCAATTGGCATTATGTGCTTTCGGCTGGCATATCTGCCAATCAGCAGTCTGTTTTAGCTTTTCGCAATGGCGATCCGCTCTTGGTACGTTATGCGCCAGCTCGTGGTCAGTTTTATATGTGTGCCACATCTGCCGACCTGTCGGCTGGTAATTTCCCCGGTAGTTACTTCTTTACACCCTTCATGTATCTGATGGCTACTCAGAGCGGCGGAGGAAGTGTATATGCGGTAACGGCAGGGAGCACACAACCTATTTTCTTGGGGCTGGCCAATGTTACTGAGCGCAATACGCTACATGCCACTGGCAGAGGTATAGATGTGGTGCCTCCCCAAAAGCCTAATGGTGCCGGGCTAGATGTGGTGCTGGGTCGTGTGGTGCAGCAGTCTGGCTTCTACAGCCTTTATGCTGCTGGTGCCGATACCACTGTAGTAGGGGTCAATCAGGCCAAAGAAGAGTCTTATACCCAATATGCCAATCAGAAAATGCTGGAGCAGAGGGTGAAAGGTGCTAAAATAAACTGGATGAAGCTGGATGATAGTGGAGGTATGACAGGGTCAGGTGGGGTAGGGAACTTCCCGCTATGGAAAGTTTGCGTAATTTTAGCCGTTATTATGCTGGTGGCAGAAACTTATCTGCTCGCCAGACGTAAAAAAGCAACAGCCTAACAGCTAATGCATATTGCCAACCATACAATTCTTATCAATCAAGCGGAATGCGGATACTCATTCGTAAAGCAAAAGTTGTAGACCCACAGTCGGGTTATCACAATAAGGTAACAGATCTATTTATAGAAAATGGAATCATAACACGTATTGCAGGCACTATAAAAGATAGTGCCGACACGGTGATAGAAGCCAAAGGTATGTGCGTAAGCCCTGGTTGGGTAGATGTGTTTGCCGACTATTGCGAGCCTGGTTATGAGCATAAAGAAACTATATCTAGCGGGCTGGCTACTGCTGCGGCAGGTGGTTTCACCGATGTGCTGCTACTGCCCAACACACAGCCGGCTGTTGCCAATCAGGCAGCTGTGCAATATGTATTGCAACGTGCTCGTGGCAATGCGGTCTCGCTGCATCCTATGGGTGCTGTCACGCGCAATTTGGAGGGTAAGGAACTAGCTGAGATGCTGGATATGCGCACCAATGGTGCGCTTGCCTTTACAGATGGTTGGAAGCCCGTGCAGCAGGTCAATCTGCTTCTAAAGGCGTTAGAGTATGTCTCCGCCTTCGATGGTGTGATAGTGCAAATGCCTATTGAAGCTAGTTTGGCAGGTGGGCTCATGCACGAGGGGCCGGTATCTACAGCGTTAGGTATGCAGGGCATACCTAGCCTGGCCGAAACCCTAATGGTATTTAGAGAAATAGAGTTGGCTAGATATACGGGTGCTCACATTCACCTTACCGCCATCAGTGCCGCCGAATCTGTAGCTATGATACGTGCTGCCAAAGCCGAAGGCCTAAAAGTATCTTGCTCTGTTACTCCTTATCATTTGCTGCTTACAGACGAGGTGATGAGAGGCTACAGTAGTCATTATAAAGTTTCACCGCCACTGCGCTCAGAGGCAGACAGGCAGGCACTCATTGCTGGCTTGGCCGATGGTACTATAGACTGTATAGCTACCCACCACCATCCACAAGACTGGGATGCCAAAGAAAAAGAGCTCGATTATGCCTCCTCAGGCATGGCTATTCAGCAATATGCCTACCAGTTGATGTGTCAGGCATTGGGCGATTCGGTAAGTGAGGATGTGCTCATAGCTGCGCTCACTTCCAATCCCAGAACTATATTCGGATTGCCAGCTCGCACTATAGACAAGGGCGCTATAGCTAGTCTCACGCTTTTTTCGCCAGTAGCTAGCACAGCTGTCAATGCTGCAAACAAAAAGTCGGCATCATACAATAATCCATTTGTGGGGCAAACATTAAGTGGGGCAGTTGCGGGTATTGTCAATAATAATCAAGTAATCCTTAATAAGTAGT
>CALRKH020000090.1:0-14000 GCA_943367855.1 Asaia bogorensis
TGTCGCATTTGCTGCGTACACCACTCAGGCTCAAACCCCCACTTGGGCTTTCAATATCGGATCTAGCCTTGCTGCTACTACTGCCAATGGCACCGACCTCGGTTTTGCGTGCAAGGTAGCTGCCAATGGTAATGTTTATTTAACTGGTAAATTTCACGGTACAGCAGATCTAGACCCTGGTCCGGGTGTGTATAATGTAACAAGTACAGGCCAAACGGATATTTTTGTGGCTTGCTACTCTGGTGCTGGTGTATTCATTTGGGGTTTCGGTGTAGGGGGTGTCAATTATGAGGGTGCACTGGGTATAGCTACAGATGCTGCTAGCAATCTGGTTATAACAGGTTTTCATCAGGGTGGGGTAGACTTCGACCCTGGACCTGGTGTAGCTATCATGGCTTTTGCTGGAGGGGCTGTTAGCGATTGGGAAGGCGATGGGTTTATAGCCAAATACTCTTCTACTGGTGCCTATATGTGGGGGCATACACTAGGCGGAGCAACCCAATATGATTATGGAGAGTCTGTAGAGATAGATGCAGCTAACAATATATATGCTGGTGGTGAGTTCACTGGTAGCATGGTAGTATCTCCATTTGTCACTTTGGTTAGTTTAGCTGGCGGCAATGGTTATCTCATCAAGTACGACCCTGCTGGCAATGTAATTTGGGGACGCAATATTGGTCAAACAGGGGTTTCATCCGACTGTGTAGTAAGGTCTATCAAAGTGAGAGGAGACGCGCTATATATAGGTGGTGTTTTCAGGGGTACTGCAGATTTTAATACGTGGGGTACTCCACAGTTGTTAACCGCTGCTGGTGGCCCTACGGCCACAGATGCCTTTGTAGCCAAATACGATACAGCATCCAACTTTCAGTGGGTGAAACAGGTGGCTGGCACTGGCAATGCGGATGAATATGGTGCTATAGCCTTAGACGCCACTGGCAATCTATATGCAGCAGGCTGGGGTAACAGTGCTAGTTTTGTGTTCGATATAGGATTGCCTGCCACTACTACTGTGCCGGCACCCGGCGGTGGGGGCAACCTGGATATCATTTTTGCCAAGTATAGTAGTATAGGTGATGTAGTGTGGTGCAAAGCAGTAGGCGGAGTAGGTGTAGATATGAACCGTAAGGGGTTGGAGATAATAGGAGGAAGGTTATTTCTGGCTGGTCAGTTTCAGGGCACAGCCGACTTTGACCCTTCTGCCGGGGCAGGTATACTAACAAGTACGGGTTTGAATGACTTGTATTTGGCTCAATATGACTTAGATGCGAACTACCAGTGTTCATATGCTACCGGAGCTGCTACTACCAACGACGCAGCGATGGGTATGACCAGAGATGCAGCAGGGTTTCTATATGTAACAGGTCAGTTTGGCGGCTCTACTGTCGACTTCAATCCTGCGCCTGCTGTTACCCCACTAACTAGCAATGGTGGTACCGATGCTTTTTTTGTTAAGTACAATCCAGAATGTGTGGTGCTAGACTGTAGTAATGTAATTACATTGCCAGATACAGTAAGCCTATGCCTTGGCGATACTATGACAATAGCAGGCTCTATAGCAGGTGTAGATTCTGTGATGACCATTACTTGGTCGCCAGTGTCTGGTTTGTCATCTTCTACCATTATCAATCCTGTTGTTACTGGTACTGTGCCTGGTTATAAATATGTTACGGTAAATAGTCTGTTAGCGTATAATCTGGTTACCAACGGCAACTTTAGCGGAGGGAATTTGGGCTTTACGAGTTCTTACACGTATGCGCCTCCACCAAGTGGCGTACTTGTAGAAGGCAATTATTCTGTGCATACCAATCCATTTGGCGTACATACTGGCTTTACCTCCATGGGCGATCACACATCTGGTACAGGGTCTATGATGATAATTAATGGCGGCTCCACAGGCGCTGATGTGTGGTGTACTACTATTTCAGTAACACCAAATACAGATTACGACTTTTCGGCTTGGTTTGCCAACTGCTCTTCTGTAACCACTGGTGCCGATGTGCCTATATTGCAGTTTCGTATCAATGGAGTATTGATAGGTACACCAACCACAGTAACTTCAGCTCCTGGTACTTGGGTAAGTTTCTCCAATATATGGAATAGCGGCACTGCCACGTCTGCCAACATTTGTATCTATGATGCTACCACCGCTGCAGCAGGTAATGATTTTGCTATAGATGATATCTCATTCAGAAAGATTTGTGTGCAAACAGATAGTGTATATATTGCCCCTGCCATCCCCGATACTACTTTCAATGTTACAGACACATCGCTCTGTGCCAATCTGGTGCCACTTACCCTGGCAGGCCCTACAGGTTTCGATAGTTATCGTTGGGTAACCGGTGCTACTACCGCATTCATCACTGCATCGGTTTCGGGCGAGTATTGGGTGCGATCTATAAATGGTTGTCATGTACAGTTAGATACTTTTCATGTAGATGTGGTGCCTATGCCAACGGTGGCGCTAGGTGCAGATACTGCCTTTTGCATAGGCAACACTTATGTGCTCTCTAGCCCACAACCCACTGGTAGCACTCATATATGGAACACTGGAGCCACTAATGATACCATTCATATCGCAAGCTCTGGTAGGTATTGGGTGCAGGTTACAGGGCCCACTGGCTGCGTTGCTGCCGATACTATAAACATTGCTGTATCTCCCTTCCCCATTGTAGACCTTGGCAGAGATACGTTTGACTGTACGGGTGCACCTATACTGTTGTATTCTCGCGCCACCTATACTGCGCCTACATATCTATGGCAAGATATGTCTGTGGCACCTACCTTTACTGCTACTACATCTGGTACATACTGGCTGCAGGTAACAGATGGTGGCTGTGCCGCAGCCGATACTATACACATCACTATCAAGTACGATACTTTTACGCTCTACAATGTAGATACAGCTATTTGTTTGGGCAAGTCTGTTTCTGTAGCTATCACTTACAATCCCGAAATTGAGTTTCAGTGGTTGCCCACAGCTGGCATTATGTTGCCCAATGTGCCTGGCCCGGTTATAACGCCCGATACCTCTGCTATGTATGTGGTCATCGGCCGAATAGAAGGTTGTCCTGATAAGCTCGATTCATTCTATATCGATGTTCAGCCCAACCCCACGGTGCGCATTGGCGGCACAAGGCAGGTATGCGAATGGGATACGTTGCAACTAAAGAGTCTGGTGACTCCTGGCTGGTACAGACATTATATATACAATTGGTCGCCTGCTACCTGGGTAGACCACTCGTCAGACGATGCAGTAGTATACACAGCTGGTGGAACATCGGGCATGATTTCATTGACAGTTACCACACCTGCTGGCTGCATGGGGGCAGACTCTTCTATGATAATCGTTAATCCATCAAACTTTGCAACTATCTCTACCGATACTGCTGTGTGCCCCAGAGATAGTGTGCAGTTGGTAGCTACGGGTGGCATAGGTTATAGCTGGAGTCCCGCTCGCTATCTGAGTGATGCCAATGCTGCTATGCCTTGGGCAAAGCCAGAAACAGACCAGGTATATACATTGGTGGCTACCAGCGATAAAAACTGCAAGGATACGCTTACCGTAAAAGTAAAGGTGCACCCCGCTGCTGTTACTAACATACCAGATTCAGTAAGGCTATATCCGGGTGAGTCTTATGAAATACCTACACAGACCAACTGTGTAAGGTTCTTATGGTCGCCAGCAGTGGGGCTTAGCGATAGGTATATAGCCAACCCCATAGCTATGTCCACCATAGAGAGTCGCTATATTTTGCTCTCCACCACCGAAAACGGTTGTGTAGGTAAAGACTCCATCAACGTATTTGTTGACCCCAATACCATCATCAAAATGCCCAATGCCTTTATACCTACAAGTGGTAAGCTAATGGTTGGTAAGCGTGGGTTGGCCCGACTCAACTATTACCGCATCTACAACCGCTGGGGCAACCTGGTGTATGATGGTGCCGATATAGAGGATGGATGGGATGGCACATACAAAGGAGTGCCGCAAGACTTGGGAGTGTATGTATACACTGTTGAGGCTATTACACTCACTGGCGAGCGTGTATCTAAACAAGGTAATGTGACGCTCATACGGTAAAAGCTAGACTTAAAAACATAGTTTGACAATGGCCAATGCTCCAAACATTGGCCATTGTTTTTATTGTAACACAAGTTGCTCATCATCCTATTTATCTAGTATGTATGTGGATGTAATGCCATGGCTAATGAAAACAGGAAGGCAAAGCTTTATGAAAGCTAGCATACCTGACTTTACCTTTTAAGCACCCCAAAATGCTGATCCATGAAAATTTCAAATGTTCGAGATAATAAGATGGATACTTTCTTCCAGAATTGGCATTGCTGATTGTGCTGTATCTTACACAGCAACCCTGCTATACCGCAAACCATGGTACTCATGCGAGTATAATGAACTGATAAAGAAAGATAGCTTAAATTTGTATGGCAACATTTTTAGGGAGGCATTATATGCACAAGATATACGCGGCTTGAAACAGTATGAACTCACAGACCATCTGGGCAATGTGCTGGCTACGGTGAGCGACAAGCGCGCTGCTGGCGAAACCACAGGGCTGCTAACTGGTGCCGATAGTATACTGACCTTTAGGCCAGTGCTGGCAAGTACTTACGACTATTATCCATTTGGCTCTTTGATGCCGGGTAGGTATATGGAAGACACTAATAGCTATTGCTTTACCACTACCGAGACCAAGTATGTAGTGGTGCCCTTTTTGGAGATAGCTACACCTACCTCTGGCTCAAGCGCACTCATAAGCCCAGGTGCAGGCACACCACCTACGGTGACAGATGTGCCGGGAGGTGGGATAGATATAGACTTTGACCCTGTAGATGCTGGCACCATGGCATCGGTATCGTTTGCATCTGGCATAGATGCACCTGCCAATACGCAGGTGGAAACCAATATAGAGGTGTCCGTGTTAGACGCTGTGTTTAATATAAGTGTAATAGACGACAGTACCGGCAATGTGCTGGCGAGCAGGCAGGTGGCCAGTATGCAGGGCAATACCAACCTACTAAAGATTATTATACCAAACCCGGCAGCAAGCACCCGTATAAGGGTGAAACTAGACCAGCCAGGACAGAATATAAACAGGATAAGGATAAACGTGGTAAGATCTACCAGCTACATCACCACAACCGTAAACGTAGTATCTACAGTGTGCAATAAGGCGCAGTATCCATTTGGGTTTAACGGGCAAATGAAGGTGGATGAAGTGGCGGGAAAGGGGAATCATTTGGATTTTGGTGCAAGAATGTATGATAGCCGCATAGCGCGGTTCATAAGCGTCGATCCACTGATGAAGAAATATCCAATGTGGTCACCCTATAGCGGCTTCGCCAACAATCCTATTAGATTCGTAGATAGGGATGGGGCAGAGCCTGGTGACGTAGTTGTAGCATTTGGTGGTGGAGACTGGCAAATGATTGGTGACAAAGGTATAGCTCCCAATATTATTCAAAGCATAAACAGTGCGTATATTCAAAAGTATGGTGGCAAGGCCCAGGCATTTGCTTCGCAGTTTTGGAATGTGTCACCGAAAAGTGCTGCTGATTTGAATAAGGCGACCCAATCGGCTTATGAATTTATTAAAGCAAATTACAACAAGCAAGACGGGAAAGATGTTGAGGGTGGGAAAATAATAATTGAAGGCTATAGTATGGGGGTGGCGTAATGGCAAATCATTTGGCAAAACGTTTAGCGGAAGATGGTCTCAATGTTGATTTATTGATTACTGTTGATGCCGCCGCCGCGTGGAAGACAGATGATGTGGACAGAACTGTCTCAAGTAACGTGAAAAAGAATATCAACATTTATCAGACAAATGAATCTAGCGTGGGGTCTCATGGAGGACGGAACACAGCAAAAAGTCCTAAAAGTACAAAAGTGGTTAATAATGATTACTCCAATTACTATGAAGGGACACCATGAGAAAAAGATTACCAAGAGGCTAATCATGGAGGTATTGACGATTTATCTAAATCGAGAGTGGTCAACGAAGTAGTTAATGAACTTGGAAGTAGAACAAAAAAGAACTAAGGCTATGAACTGGGTTAAATATCTAAAAGTAGGGGTTGCTATTACAATCTTATGTTTCGTTAGTCTTGCGGTTACTTACGGATATGAAGAAGGCACTCTGCACAATCATTTAATAGGGAGAACCTTCGCAATAATCTTTAGTATCCTTAAATTTCCGCTTGGTTATTTGTTGCCCTCTAGGTATCTGATTTTTAGTTTGGTAGTAAATGTAATTCTTTGGACTATTATGGTAGTGAACTTGGGAACAATGTTGGTTCGTAAATACTGAGATGCACTATAGCATCACGCAGTTAATAAGGCTACTTACGAGCATTGCGCACTTTAGCGTCGCGTATGTAAGTGTCGATAAGGTTAAATAGGATATACTTTGTTTCAGCATCTAGTGCCGCAATCTCTTCCGGTCGTCTAATGGTGTCTTTTTCATGTGCTGCATGCATGCCCTCAACAGCCTGCTGTATTCCCTCAAAGCTAATAAAAACACAGCTTGGCGTATGTCTGCGCCTAAGTCATAGTGGTAGCAAATCTCTTGATTGGCTAATGCTTATTTACGCTATTTAGTATTACTGCTTTGTATTTCTTTTTTGCTGAAGTATTGCCATTATCACCAGCTTTTATGTAAAATTGTAGTGCAGCAGGCTGGAGGCTATGCAATACACGTTGTGTATAATAAACTGGATAAGAACAGGAATATATCGGGATGACCACCAACCTACTAAAGATTATTATACCAAACCCGGCATCAAGCACCCGTATAAGGGTGAAGCTAGACCAGCCAGGACAGAATATAAACAGGATAAGGATAAACGTGGTAAAATCTACCAGCTACATCACCACAACCGTAAACGTAGTATCTACAGTGTGCAATAAGGCGCAATATCCATTTGGGTTTAACGGGCAGATGAAGGTGGATGAAGTGGCTGGTAAGGGGAATCATAATACTGCACTGTTTTGGGAATACAGCACACAATTGGGGAGAAGGTGGAATGAGGATCCTAAACCCAATGTATCTGTAAGTAATTATGCAGCTTTTGGAAATAGTCCTATTCGTTATTCTGACCCAAGAGGTGATAGCATAGAATTAATAATTGGAAAGCCGTATGTTGATTCAAGGGGCGAGGAACATAAGTATGGGCATGCTGCAATTAGAGTTTTCAACGCCAAGGAAGGTTATAATATGATTTACGATTATGGCCGCTATGGAAAAGTAGATTGGAATCAAACTACTGGGGACGGCATATTGAACGTGTATGAGAAAGGAGATGCTTATTTGAAAAGCGAAATGAAAGTTAGGAGTTCGGTTGGATATTCTGCCCCGACTTCGGTAGAGCAAGACAAACAGATAATGGGGCATTTTAAAACGCAAACAAATGCCGGTTCTGTATATAATGGAGGTGCTGTTCCGGGTGGAGGTGGTGTAGCTTACAAGATAGATGGGTATAATATATTCGATAATAATTGCTTAACAAAGTCAGAAGGCGGCTTAAACAAAGTTGGAATGAATTGGTTAGGGGCAGAAAATGACCCGAGGGATGCGCTCAAGGAAATGGAAAGCTCATATAAAATCAGGGGATTGTCAAGAACGGAATATAACAAAGGTGGGGATGTGAAAAGAACTTATACTGCACCTGCTGCTACGAAAATGGATTATGGGAAAAGGACTTTTCAGCCCCCTATTCATCGACCCGCAGTTGACAATACTGGGCGTAAATAATTTGTACCTTAGTTAAAACAACCAGCATGAGAATATTATTTTTCTTTATTATCGGTGTTATAGTTGGGGCGATAGGGATGACCATTATTAGATATGATACTAATGCAAGTTTAAAGGAACATCCATATTTTGTTCTAAATACTGATTGTAAAATAGAAGGAGCAGGAACTTTAAAGAAGGGAACGCTTTTGAAAATAGACAATGGTATGGATGAAGGATATACACGTTTTATACTGTATTTGAACGCCAAAGGAATTGATATAGCTAAGGTTGATACATTAAAACCAAGTGTTATTATCCCATATTTGTTAAATGAGTAGTTCTATTGCTCTCATGGGTAACGAGGATTTACTATTGGTTACGCATAGGTCTTCCCAGCCTTAGCGTCAAGCAGCAGGGAATCAACTTAGTCATAATGTGTCTACTGTCAGTATCGGGTAGTGCCTGTATCTCTAAGACCTTACCCGGCTTGCCGTAGTCCCTCAGCTAATAAAGAACACAGCTTGGCCTAAGAGTGCGACAACGTCATTGTGGTAGCAAATCTCCTAACTGGCTAATGCTTATTTACCCTTTGGGTGCAGTCTTTTTGGCTTGTGTCTTAATATCAGCAAGTCTATTCGACTTGGCTTAGATCGCCCCTTAATTCTGTCAACTTTTTTAGGACAAGGCAATGTAACTTATCCTAATAAGCAACAAAAAAGCGACCCTAAGAGTCGCTTTTTTTAAGAAAGTCGTCACTATAGAATTATCATTATTGGATAGCTATTTTCTGAGATAGTTTTCCATTTGCGGTAGTGATCGTTACAAAATACATACCCGGTGCCACTTGCAGCATCATTGTAAGTGTGGTGCCAGTGCGTCCTGTTGTTGTATGCACTATGCGTCCTGCTATGTCTGTTACAGCTACCTGCATAGGCTGCGCTTCCGCAGCTTGAAGCAATACGCTGAAAGTGCCATTAGATGGGTTGGGGGAGATCGTAAGGTCGCTCGCTTTAATTTCGCCAGCATTTTTCACACTATTTATTTTCAGCCCACACAACAGATCTACAGTTGGTATCGTATTCACAATAGCGCGTACACGGCCTACCACACCACCTACTATCATATTGCCGCACTCGTCAAACGTCATGCCATAGGGCACCACACGTGCCGCAGTAGCTGGGCCATTGTCGCCTATGCTATCTATTGCACTAAAGAAATTACCATTGCCAGCATAGTTCGATATAATGCCGGTTCCCGCAGCTACACGACGAATGCGTTGGTTGCCTAGGTCGGCAATATACAGGTTGCCAGCAGCATCTTTAGTTACACGCACTGGTTGGGTCATCAGTGCATTTACTGCAGGCCCTCCATTGTCAGCTGCGTTGTAGCCTGGGCCAGCGCCAGCTACAGTAGTGATAACGCCAGAGGCCGAAACCATACGCACTCTATTGTTGTTATAGTCGGCTATGTATAGGTTGCCAATAGCGTCTCTGTATATGCCATGTGGCTGATTGAGTCGTGCTGATGTTGCTAGGCCACCATCGCCCGAAAAACCTGCTACACCTGTGCCTGCAACTGTAGTAATAACGCCAGTTATTGCATTAATGCGGCGAACTACATGATTTTTACGATCGGCAAAGTAGATGTTATTTGCAGCATCTACAGTGATGTCCCAAGGCTCGTTAAGCCATGCATTCCTGGCTGGTCCGCCATCGCCAGTATATCCCTTGTGGTTTTTACTGCCCGCTATGGTGAATATTGAGTCGTTTTTGAGGTTTACCCTGCGTATGGTGCTTACCCCATCGGCTATCAAAATGTTGCCAGCCGTATCTATACATATTGAAGCACAGCCAGCCAGCTTCGCCAATTTATTGGTAGTAGAATCGGCGGTATTTATAGCATCGTCTGCTTCTTTTACCTTACCTACTATAGTAGTTATTATGCCAGAGTCGCGATTTATTTTGCGAATGCGTGCATCATTTTGAAAACCATAAGGACCTCCATCGGCTATGTAGATGTTGCCAATTTTGTCTATAGCAACCGTAGACGGGCAACGCAGAGATGAGGATGTTGCCTTTAAGGAGTCGGGCGAATTGCCTGCAGTGTCAGACCCTGCTATACGAATAATGTAGGGACCCTGTGCATAAGAAACGCCAGATGCCAAAGACATAAAGGCCGTAGTGGCCAGGGTAAGTAGCTTATTTTTCAAAATAACCTGTTTTAATTTGAAAATCTTAGGACGGTAAATGTAACAAAGTTTTGTGTTTTTCGCAAAAGAATCCCAATCTGCATCAACTATTGCTATGCGAAAGCACTATGGTAGCCAGTTTACAAGCAAGGGCTACTTCAATAGGTAATGTGTTTTCTGAAAGCTCATTATCTACTTATCTACAGTCTTAGAAAACAGTACACTGGGAGAATAGTAAGTGCAAGAAGTTGAATTTGAGCCCCAAACAAATAGAAAATGAGCTAAAATGATGCGAAAATGCTTACCTTTGCAGCCCCGTGGGATGGGTGGCAAGAAATTATGAAAAAAACTCTAAAAAATATTTTGCCAATCCAAAACAAAGTGTACCTTTGCAGTCCCAAATTTTTACGGGGATAGAAGATATTTATAAGTATGTCACAGCGTATCAGAATTAAGCTAAAATCTTACGACCATAACTTGGTTGACAAATCAGCTGATAAAATCGTAAAGACGGTGCGCAATACCGGAGCAGTGGTTACAGGCCCTATTCCTTTGCCAACCGAGAAGAAAATCTTTACCGTATTGCGCTCGCCGCACGTAAACAAGAAGGCTCGTGAGCAATTCCAGCTTTGTACGCACAAGCGTTTGTTGGATATCTACACTTCTTCTTCACGTACAGTCGATGCTCTTTCTAAGCTTGACTTGCCAAGTGGTGTAGAAGTAGAGATCAAAGCGTAACAGCAAACAGTCGATACTTATAGTATCAAGCTCGCAAGAGTGTAAAGACCAGTTCTTTAATAAAATTGAAAAATAGCTAATCCCGGACCACACAAATAGGAGCCGGGCGCTTAGCTCAAATATAGATAATAATGAAAGGTATTATTGGTAAAAAAATCGGTATGACCAGCATTTTTGAGCCTAATGGTAAGCAGACTGCCTGCACCATTATCGAGGCTGGTCCCTGTGTGGTTACTCAAAAGAAAACCGTGGATACCGACGGTTACAGTGCTTTGCAAATTGCATACGGCGAAGCAAAAGAAAAAAATACGCCTGCTGCGATGATTAATCACTTCGCTAAGGCCAACACTACTCCCAAGAGTGTTGTAAAAGAACTCCGCAATTGTTCCATAGAAAAGAATGTTGGTGAATCAATCACCTGCGACATATTTACTGAAGGCGAAAAGGTAAGTGTGATCGGCACATCGAAAGGTAAAGGCTTCCAGGGTGTAGTACGTCGTCACGGCTTTAGCGGTGTTGGCGAGGCTACCCACGGTCAACATGACCGTCAGCGTGCACCAGGTTCGGTTGGCGGTTCATCTTACCCTAGTCGTGTTTTCAAAGGTATGCGTATGGCTGGCCGCATGGGTGCCGACCGCGTAAAGGTGAAAGCACTGCGCGTAGTGAAAGTATTTCCTGATAAGAACTACATCCTCATCAGCGGTTCAGTTCCAGGTCATAATGGTTCAATTGTTTTAATCCAGAATTAATTTAGTCATGCTAGTTGACGTATTAAATAGTAAAGGTCAAAAGACAGGCCGTTCGGTAGAACTACCTGAAGACATTTTTGGTGCCGAGCCAAACGATCATTGTATTTACCTTGCAGTAAAACAATATTTGGCAGCACAGCGCCAAGGCACGCACAAAACTAAGACTCGTGCAGAAGTGCATGGTTCTTCTAAAAAGTTGCACAAGCAAAAAGGTACTGGTGGCTCTCGTAAGGGCAACATCCGTAACCCATTATATAAAGGTGGTGGTACTATCAATGGTCCTCTTCCTCATGGTTATAGCTTCAAGCTCAACCGTAAAGTGAAGGATCTAGCTAAGATATCTGCACTGGTACACAAAGCACGCGAAAGCAAAATAGTAATAGTAGAAGACCTTAACATGGCTACTCCTAAAACTAAAGAATTTGCTAGCATGCTGGAGGCACTACGTGGCGAAAACAGAAAAACAATGGTGGTATTGCCAGAGCATAACCCAACTGTTTATCTAAGCGGTCGCAACTTGGCTAGCAACAAAACAGTAGTAATGAGCGATATGAACACATACGACATCACTAATGCCAATGTGCTGATATTCACTGAATCTGCAGCTAAAATGTTTGGTGAAGAACCAACTGAAGTAGTAGTAGAAGGCTAGTAATGTGGTGCGAAAGCACAAAACACAAATAGTAAACAATAAATAGCAGTCACTAACCAGGCTGCAGACAAAAAATACAAAAACAATGAAAGCATCTGAAGTGCTGATAAGGCCGGTAATCACCGAAAAGGTAAACCTCCAGATGGAGCGTAGCGGTCGCTACACCTTTGTAGTAGGCAAGCAGGCTAATAAACTAGAAATCAAAAAAGCAGTAGAAAGCTTTTATGGTGTACGTGTAGCTGAGGTAAACACTGCTGTGGTACCTGCTAAAAGCAAAGCTCGCTTTACTAAAGCTGGTCTGCTTTCTGGTCGCAAGCCAGCTTACAAAAAAGCAATAGTAACACTAGCTGAGGGCGAAACAATAGATTTGTTCACTGCATAGTAAGCATGGGCTACCATTGTAGCTCGTATTCTAAAAAGAAATAGCATAATTGGAGTAGCCACAATTGCTACACCACTAATAAAAACTAAAATGGCATTACGTAAATACAAACCGGTAACAGCCGGTACACGTTGGAGGATAGGTAACGCTTATGCAGAGGTTACTACTAATGTTCCAGAAAAGAGTCTTCTCGAAGCTCAGTCTGGTACTGGTGGTCGTAACGTTCAAGGTCGTCGTTCTATGCGCTACATCGGCGGCGGTAACAAAACTAAATACCGTATTGTTGACTTCAAACGCAACAAACATGGTATACCAGCTACTGTTAAAACTATCGAATACGATCCTAACCGCACAGCATTCATCGCATTGCTTAGCTATGCCGATGGCGAAAAACGCTACATCATTGCTCCTCAAGGCCTACAAGTAGGTACTTCGGTTATAAGCGGTGCTAGCGTGGCTCCTGAGGTTGGTAACGCATTACCACTTAAGAATATGCCTCTTGGTACTGTGGTGCACAACATCGAGTTGCAGCCAGGTCGTGGCGGTGCTATGGCCCGCTCAGCAGGTACTTATGCTCAGCTCAACGCGAAAGAAGAAAAGTATTGCGTATTGAAAATGCCAAGTGGTGAATTGCGTAAAGTATTGAGCACTTGTATGGCTACTGTAGGCATCGTTTCTAATAGCGATCACGCACTACAAAGCATGGGTAAAGCAGGTCGCAACCGTTGGAAAGGTATCCGTCCTCGTACACGTGGTGTTGCGATGAACCCAGTAGATCACCCAATGGGTGGTGGTGAAGGTCGCTCATCTGGCGGTCACCCACGCAGCCGCAAGGGTAAATACGCTAAAGGCGAAATTACTCGCAGCCGCACTAAGGCTTCTAACAAGCTTATCATTCAACGTAGCAACGGTAAGAAGTTCTAAAGCCGCATAATCATTCAGATTTTCAAATAAAATAAGTCAAAAGAAATGGCTCGTTCAATAAAAAAAGGACCTTACGTTGACGCTAACCTTTCAAAAAAGGTAGATGTAATAAATGAAGGCAAATCAAAAAGAGGCGTTATCAAAACATGGAGCCGTCGTAGCACCATCACGCCAGAGTTTGTAGGTCATACATTTGCAGTGCACAATGGCAATAAGTTTATACCAGTTTATGTTACTGAGTATATGGTGGGTCATAAATTAGGTGAGTTTTCACCTACCCGCAACTTTAAAGGTCATAGCGGAACCAAACAATAAGCAGTAAGAGCACAATTGAGTGCTCAGTCTGTAAAGAAACAATAATAAACAAGCGTAAAATAAATTGGCCGACCGTTAAAGTGGGTTAGCCCAAAAAGTATAAAAATGGAAGCTGTTGCTCGTTTAAGAAATTATCCAACCTCTCCCCGCAAAATGCGTCTGCTAGCAGACCTCGTTCGCGGAATGGACGTTGTAAATGCGCTGAACACCCTGAAGTTTAGCCCGAAACATAATTCTGTAGCTTTGGAAAAACTGTTGCTTAGCGCAGTGGCCAACTGGAGAGTGAAAAATGAAG
>CALRKH020000091.1:0-13989 GCA_943367855.1 Asaia bogorensis
CATTAGCGGATCGACCAATGTTTGTATTGGCAGTAGCAGAACACTGACAGGTAGCCCTACTGGAGGAACGTGGTCATCTTCAGCCACCGCTGTAGCTACAATACACCCTACTTCTGGATTTCTTAATCCAGTTAGTGTTGGCACAACTACAATTAGCTATACAGTATCAGCATCTTGTGGCAACTATGTAGTAACAAGAACACAAACAGTAAATGCAGCTGCATCGGCAGGCACCATATCTGGTCCTAGTTCAGTATGCCTAGGCTCTACTATTACACTTACAAATAGTGTAGGTGGCGGAACATGGAGTTCTTCGTTCCCAGACTATGCAACTGTTGATAGTTCGGGAGTTGTAACACCAATTATTTCTGGCGCTGTCGTAAATATAAGGTATTCTGTAACTAGTGCATGTGGCACAGTAAATGCCAATAAAGCAGTAACTACAAATGCGCTACCCTACCCTGGCGAAATATCTGGTAATGATACATTTTGTGTAGGTAGTAGCAGTACGCTTAGCATATATGGAGCAGTAGGAGGCTCTTGGTCATCGTCAAACACATCGGTGGCAAGTGTAGGGTCTACAGCCACCTATACGGCAAGTATAAATGGGGTATCTAGCGGCAATGCGACAATAACCTACACTTCTACAAACACTTGTGGTAGCATATATACAGTATATCCAATCCGTGTTGACGGGGTCTTATCTTCTGGTACAATATCTGGGCCAACATCTGTGGCTGTAGATAGCACCATTACACTGAGCAATACATCGAGCAGTGGACGATGGTTCTCTTCTAATATGTATGTGGCGTCTATAGACTCTACAGGTAGACTAACAGGACATACTAGTGGCGCTATAACGGTGAGCTATATAGCCAGTAACTCTTGTGGCACCTATATGTCTACATATAACGTTACTGTGACCGCTACTACGGGTAGTACTAGTAGTTGTTCGGGAATAATAAGTACTATAGCAGGCAGTGGTGTTTTAGGATTCTCTGGCGACGGCGGACCAGCTACTGCAGCATCTATGTACTACACACATGGATTAACAGTAGACTCTGTAGGAAATGTGTACTTTACTGATTGGCTAAATAATAGAATCAGGAGAATATCAACATCTGGAATAATAACAACCGTAGCAGGAAATGGCACCTCTTCATTTTCGGGCGATGGAGGCCCTGCAACAGCTGCAGGACTTAGCCAACCTACTGGTGTAGTATTTGACAAAAATGGCAATCTGTTGATTTGCGATCAGGGTAATCTAAGAATCCGCAAAGTATCCACATCAGGCATTATTACTACTATTGTGGGCTCTGGTTCCTCAGGATTTAATGGCGATGGAATAGCAGCCACATCAGCGAATTTAGGATACTCAAAAAATATAGCAGTAGATAAAGACAACAATCTTTACATAGCAGATTACAGCAACTACAGAGTAAGAAAGGTAAATTCAGCTGGCATCATTACTACAGTAGCAGGTAATGGCTCTACAACATTTTCTGGCGATTATGGGCCAGCTACTGCAGCAGGAGTATATCCATATGATGTAGATGTAGATGACTATGGCAATATTTATGTAGCCACATACGACCATTGGAGAATTAGAAAAATAGTTCCATCTGGTAAAATATATACTATAGCAGGAGGTGGATCTTCACTAACACACACTGAAGGAGGACCTGCAACGACTGCATTTATAAATAGAGCTTTGGGTGTGGCCGTAGATAAATCTGGCAATGTTTATTGCTCTTCATTTGGCGACCATAAAGTATACAGAATATCGCCACTTGGCACCATAACTACAGTAGCAGGCACAGGCACTGCAGGCTATACAGGAGATGGTGTAGCAGGCAACACTAGTGGAATTAACTACCCTAGAGATGTTGCTTTAGACCGAGCAGGTAATCTATATATAGCTGACGACTACAATCAAAGAATTAGAAGAGTTCGTACAAGTGGTGCGCCAGAAGTAACAGGCATTGTAGGCCCCGACACTGTATGCATAGGGTCTACAATTACTTTGATAGATACTACACCCGGTGGCACATGGATATCAACAGATACAACAAGAGCAACAGTAAGTGCTACAGGTGTTGTAACAGGCATCAACTCAGGCAATACTATAATTAGATATTACAAATCTAACAGTTGCGGTGTAGGTGGGCAGTCTGTAATGCTTAGAGTAAATGGACCAGCATTTGCAGGCAATTTATACGGCACCTTTAGTGCATGTGTTGGAGGAACTACTACTTTATACTCTAGCATACCTGGGGGACGGTGGTCAACTGCACATCCAGCACTAATTAGTGTAGACTCTGTGACAGGCGTTGCCACTGCATTAGCAGCAGGCTTACCCAAAATATACTATACCGTAAATGGGCATTGTGGTGCGGGTACATCGGTTAAAGAATTTACCGTGAATGCCACACCAGCTACAGATTCAATTTCTGGAGTTAACACATTATGCCTCGGGGATACTACAACTTACCATATCTCGACATCTGGAGGCTCATGGATATCATCTAATACTAGTGTAGCCACTATTAACAGCGCAGGAAGACTAACCGCTGTAGGGAGTGGAATTGCAACTATCAGCTATTCTATAACTGGTTCTTGTGGATTAAGCTACATAACCAAAACCATAAATGTGCTACCTGCTACTACCGCAGGTACAATAACGGGACCAACAACCATTTGCATAAGTGGTAGTGGCTACACTCTCTCAAGTACTATATCTATTGGCACATGGAGTTCGTCTAATCCATCTGTTGTTTCCATAGACAGCAGTGGCAATTTGATGCCAATAACAGTAGGCACATCTATCATTACCTATACTCGTTCTGGCACTTGTGGCACTGCTGCTACAACTACTACAATAAATGTATTAAACAGCCCTAGCACTGACAGCATATCAGGCCCTGCTGCAATATGCATAGGAGACAGTGTGATGTTTACATCTACAACATATTCTGGATCATGGTCATCTAGTATGCCATCAGTATTATCTGTTAATAGTGGTGGTATAGTTAGAGCTAATACATTTGGAACAGCAACGATTAGCTACACCCGAACTAATACTTGTGGAACTAGCGTAGTAATGCTAGTAGTGGCAGCACAAAATACAGTATACCCAGGCGGTATTACCGGCCCTATCAATATCTGCTTAGGGGATACATCTAGATTGTATAACTTAACAAGTGGCGGAATATGGTCTACTGATAACGCAAGTATTGCAACAGTAAACACTACTGGATTGGTAACTGCTATAGGTGCTGGTAGTACTAACATCAACTACAGTGTGACAAACGCATGTGGCACACAAGTAGTTAGCGAAACTATTTATGTAGACACTACTTTGTCAACAATTAGTTTGAGCGGACTGAACGAAGTATGTGTTGGAAGCTCTTTGACAATATCCAGTTCTACAACTGGTGGAAGCTGGTCATCTTCAAACCCTTCTATAGCAACTATAAATAGTATTGGTGAAGTGACAAGCTTTATGAGTGGAAGTGTAATTATATCCTACACCAAATCAAACAGTTGTGGCACTGTTATGGGTACAAAATCAATAACAATCAATGGAGCCCCTACAGGTGTTAGTGTATCTGGAACCGATAGTTTATGTACCTATATGGGTGGATATATGTTTGGCACACCAACAGGAGGTACTTGGTATAGTAATAACCCTAGTATAGCTGTGGTGGAAAGCACAGGTTTAGTAGGTGGTGTAGCCTCTGGCAATACTATTATATCTTATGGTGTAAGTAATGATTGCGGCACTACATATGCTACAAAACCTATAAACATAAGATATGGAGCAATACCAAATGAAGGAACATTACTTGGTAATAACACTGTTTGCATAGGTACTTCCAATCAATTCAAACATATTGCTACAACACTAGAAATAGCTGCTCCTACACCAATAGCTCGAATCATAGATTATGCAGAACCAGCAGCATGGGGAGACAATTATTACTCGATAAGTAATGCTCAAGTAGTATCTGCAACAGGAACAGATTCTTTAGGATGCTCAACTTTTACATCTGGTTATTTTGCTGGTAAAATTGCGATGCTTTGGCGCGGTGCATGCGAATTCAGCCTAAAGGCTAAACAAGCACAAGATGCAGGTGCAATAGCCTGTATAATAGTAAACAATAGCGATGAAGCACCATTCCATATGGGAATAGGAACTTACGGAGCAGATATTACAATTCCAGTATTTATGATTGGTAAATCTGACGGTAATCTTATATCATCTCAGCTTGCAGCACTTACAGATGTAAGAATGAATGTGAGACAAGACACCACAACTACTGGTCCTTGGCATGTAACAGATACTAGCATAGCTACTATAAGCAATACAGGAATTGTAAATGGCCTATCAGTAGGCACTACCACTGTTGACTATACAGTATCAAATAGCTGTGGCATATGGGTAGCTACGAAAACAATTAATATCAATCCAACATTAACAGCAGGTACAATTACTGGTTCTTCAAACTTATGTTCTGGTTCAACAATAACTCTATCTAATACAGTATCAGGTGGCTTTTGGTTTTCATCAAACGCTGCGATAGCAACTGTAGATGGTACCGGAGAAGTAAGTGGACTGGCGGCAGGTTCAGTTATCATTACCTACATAGTATCTAACGAATGCGGAACAGCAACAACAACAAAAGCACTTACAGTAAACCCTGCACCTAATGCAGGTACCATCACTGGAGCTTCATCTGTTGATATTGGCAGTACCATATCACTAGCTAATGCGGTAGGTGGCGGCTCTTGGTCTTCGTCTAATACTGCTTTAGCTACCGTTAGCAGTGCTGGTGTGGTGACAGGTATAGCGGCTGGCTCTGTTACTATTAGCTACGCTGTTACTAACGCTTGCGGCACTGCGGTAGCTACCAAAATCATCACTATCAACTCGGGCCTTAGCGATATAGCTGGCAGTCTTGTAGTTTGTGTGGGTAGCAGTTCTTCTTTATCAAACGAATCTACAGGTGGACTGTGGTCTACTGCCTCTGGTAGTATTGCAGCTATCAATGCATACACTGGTGTGCTCACTGGCGTAAGCGCTGGAACCACCACTGTTACTTATACGGTTGCAGGGGCCTCGGTTTATGCTGTGGCTACTGTGCTGCCTATTCCAGCTATCACATCTACTACCAGTAGATTGTGCGCTAATGAGTCTGCTACTCTTACTGCCGACATAAGTGGTGGCTTCTGGAGTAGCACTAGCTCCGCTATTGGCTCTGTAAGTAGCACCACTGGTTTCTTTACTGGACTAACAGCTGGCAGCACTGTAGTTACTTATACTACTACAGATGGTTGTTTCGGCACTCGCAACATTATCATAGACCCTCTGCCCACAACTATAGCTGGTACTATGGCTATTTGCCAGGGGGCTATTACCTCACTCACCACCAGCCCCGGTGGTGGCACATGGTCGACTAGCAACACTAGAGCATCTGTGACTTCTACTGGTATTGTTACGGGCATCACTGCTGGCACTACTGATATTACGTACACCTCACCTGCAGGATGTATGGTGAAACGTACTTTGACTATTTCGCCAACTCCCGCTACTATTACTGGCAGCAACAACATCTGCAATGGCACAGCTACAAGTCTGTCTACAGAAACTACTGGCGGCAGCTGGAGCAGTAGCAATACTGCCGTAGCTAGTGTAGATGAAGATGGTCTGGTTACTTCCTTATCTGTAGGTACTTCTCGCATCAGCTACACTTTGGCTGGTGGCTGTGCTGCAACTTTGGTGGTTACGGTGCGTGCTACTCCGGCCGCCATCACTGGTGCTACTACCATTTGCGAGGGCAACACCACTGTGCTTATTAGTATGACTGGTGGGGGCACGTGGGCTAGTGACAATACAGCTGTGGCTACTGTTGGCATATCGGGCATAGCTGCTGGCATCAGCAGTGGTGCTACTACCATCAGCTACACGCTCTCTAATGGTTGTGCAGCTACTACTACCGTTTCTGTTGTGACTACACCGAGTGCTATTGCTAGTTTGTCTGCAATATGTGTGGGTAATACTCTCAGCCTTTCTGCAACTCCATCTGGCGGAAGCTGGTCGGTAAACATGACTAGCATAGCTACCATAGACGCTAGCGGCATAGTAACCGCTATAGCTGCCGGCAACGCTACTATCACCTACACCATAGGTGCATGCCGTAGCACTGGCGTAGTAAGTGTAAATGGCAATCCTAGCGCTATAAGTGGTACAGCTAGCGTATGCGAAGGTGCTTCTACCACCCTTACTTGTGCACCCGCGGGTGGCTCTTGGAGCAGCAGCAACACAGCGGTGGCTACCATTGGCACCAGCGGAATAGTATCAGGCATAGCTGCTGGCACTGCTACTGTGCAATACATCACAGCGGCTGGTTGTGCTACTACTCGCATCATTACTGTAACACCTGCTCCCGCTATTAGTGGCACACTTAGTGTATGCACTGGCGGCAGCACCACTACCCTATCGGCCACGCCTTCTGGTGGGGCTTGGGCTAGCAGCAATACTACTTTAGCTACTGTAAGTGGAGGGGTAGTAACTGGCATCAATGCTGGCACTGTAAACATTACCTACACTGTAGGCGGCACCTGCCGTAGCATAGTAGAGGTGACAGTAAACCCAAAACCTGCTGCTATTACTGGTAGTGCTTCTGTATGTGTGGGTAGCTCCACTATCCTAGCCAGCACTACTGCTGGCGGCACCTGGGCTAGCAGCAACGATGCTATAGCTACCGTAGCTGGTGGCGCTGTAACCGGCATGAGTAGCGGTGTAGCTACCATCACCTATACGCTGGCGGGGGGCTGTTTTGTTACCAAACCAATTTCTGTCAATGCAGCTCCGGCCATTAGCAGTGCTAGCACCACGCTCTGTATAAGCACCAATCTGGCCCTAACAGGATCACCTACTGGTGGCACTTGGTCTAGTAGCAATACTGCTATAGGAACTGTATCTATCGCAGGCTCTTTCCGTGGCATAACGGCGGGCACTGTAAACGTAACTTATACTGTTGGTGGTTGCTTCAACACCATTGCACTCACTGTCTCTTCAGGGTCGGGTACGCTATCTGGGCCTACTTCCGTTTGCACCTTTGGCACTGCTACTATTACTCCATCTGTTGCAGGTGGCACTTGGGCTTCTGCCAATACGGCTCTGGCTACTGTTGGCACCAATGGAGTGGTAAGCGGCATAGCTACTGGTGCAGTCACTATCTCTTACAGTAATGGCGGATGTGTCACTACTCGTAGCATCAATGTAATAGGCGGTGTAAGTGCGGTTACTGGTGCTCTGAACGTTTGTGCTGCTGCTACTACTACGCTTACTGGCACACCTACTGGTGGCACCTGGGCCAGCAGCAATACTGCTGTAGGCACTGTAGCCTATACTACTGGTGTTACCAGAGGCATCAGCACCGGCAATACTAACATTACTTATACACTCACCAATGGTTGTAATCGCATTAGTCAGCTAACCGTGAATCCTACTCCAGACAGTATCACTGGTTCGGCTAGTGTGTGCTTAGGCTTCACATCGGCATTGGCTAATGCTACTGCTGGTGGCACTTGGTCTAGCAGCAATGCTGCTGTGGCGGCTGTAGATGCTTCTGGATTGGTTACAGGCGTTGCTAACGGCGCTGCTACTATCAGCTATACTTTGGCTGGTGGCTGCTTCAGAACCAGACTAGTAAATGTTGCTGCAAGCTTACCTGCTAGTCCAGCTAATGCTAATGTGTGTGTTGGCGATACGATAACACTCTCAGACCCTGCTACAGGTGGCATATGGAGCAGCAGCAACACGGCTAGAGCTACCATCAATGCTACCACTGGTGTGGTAACTGGCATAGCGGGCGGTGCGCTTACCATCACTTATACTTTTGGCGGTGGTGCTTGCACTCGCACTACCACACTCAACGTAAACAGCAGCCCTGCTAACATTGTTGGCACAGCAAACGCCTGCACTGGCAGATCAGCAACGCTTGTTGCCACTGCATCGGGTGGCGCATGGACGGTGAACGACCCAAGCATTGCTACCATCAATATGGCTAGCGGTCTGTGGACAGGCGTGGCGCCAGGCACCACTACTGTTACTTACACCATTGTGGGCTGTCGCAGATATCAGGTAGTTACCGTCAACGAATCGCCTGCTGCCATCACTGGTGCTACATCGGTAGCTGTTGGGGCTTCTACAACTCTAGCTAGTGCCACTGCCGGGGGCAACTGGACATCGAGCAACACTAGTAGAGCTACTGTGGCAGGAGCTACGGGTGTGGTAACAGGCATTGCTACCGGCACTGCTACTATCTCCTATACTATCCCTAACGGATGCTTTGCTACGCGCAACATAAGCATTACCTCTAGCAGACCATTGGCATCTAGTACCGACGGTACAAACAGCTTACGTCTGTTCCCAAATCCTACCAATGGGCTGCTGAATGTGCAAGCATCTGAGCCTGGCATGCTTTCTATATATACCCTAGATGGGAAAGCAATAGGCGTATACAACGTAGGCTCAGAACTACTACAAATATCACTGCCCAACTCCCTGGCAGCAGGCATGTACTCCGCCCACTTTGTAGGCAACAATGGTTTTACTGAGCATGTGAATATTGTGGTGTATCCGTAAGTGGAAGGTAAACATCTTTAAAAGCGAAAGTCCCTCTACAATTTGAGGGACTTTCACTTTTAAAATCATAGTTTGAAGACACATTAGATACCTCCAATCTTGATACCAAATGAGATTGGGCGATGATCTATTCCATTGTCGTAAATAGAAGTCAACTGATAACTACCATAGAACCTAATGATCCCTTCTACACCAAACTCTGCAGTAAGGCAGGTATTGAAATCTGCCAGATCAAAATTACCCCTGGTTTTCACTTTACCGCGCTCATCACTTATCTGTTTGTTCCAAGAGCTTAGTCTGTATCCAGCTGTTACACCAGCACCATATACCAGCCATGTATCCTTGTGCAATCTTGTTTTAGCAGTAAGCATTAGCGGAATGTTTACATAGTTGATAGCCAATTTATTCTTCTTAAAAGAAATAGTGTCAAGAATTATGGCGTTAGGGTCTTTGGTGTAAGACAATGGGCGTTCATAACGGTAATTGTAAATCTGCAAACCAGCACCAGTTGAGATATACAAGCGTTGAGTGCGTGTTTTAACTATAGGCATTTTCACCATTAAAGGGTATATGTTTACATTGATAGACTTTCCATTTCTCAAGTCGAACAAATGCTCATTTCTATTTGCAGCAGGTACATTTAAGTAATTTACTACAGAAGGGTCAGCATAATTTGTGTTGTCAGCAAACGTATTTAATCCTAAATCCATCATTGCATATGTCAAATCTAACTTGCCCACTTTTTCTTTATCCTTTTTATTTTTTGTGTCTAGCTTACCCGCTTTAGCTGTCACACTATCTCCGCCATCATTAGACTCTACATGAATACCCTGATTAGAAATAGTGAGTGTTTTTTTCTTTTTACCTGTTTCAGGCTTGTTCGCATCTTCTTGCGCTCCTACATTTTGGGCACAAAACATTCCCATTACTGCCATTGCAGCATACAATTTGAGTTTCATAAAATTGGTTTTTAGATTAAATTATTAGGTTAAAATGATACTACTATTTTTCTTTTTTCAATCTTCACTGAGATATCGGTTGCATAAATTTCTTGTTTTGCTGCATGTACTTTTTCATACCCGCTAGTTAAAGAAGCAGCTACTTCTCTTAGACCTCCTTTCTTCAATTCACTAATAGGTAACTTATCTAGAAATCCTTGCTTAGTATTATTATCAGCAAATTCATAACCTATGCTCACTTCTTCTATCATAGGCTTATCGTTACTCATATTTATAGCAAGAGCCTTAGTAGCAGGTGCATCAATATGCTCAAACGCTATTATATCAGGCTTACTAATTGCTTCATTATCTTGAGCTTCTACTTTATGCTCATTGGCAATAGCGGCACGCTCATTTTTCGATTTCAATAGTGCTACTGCCGTATAATTAGATTGATTGACTTGGGACGCAACATTGATATTAGCGTTTTGCGCTTGGGTATCTTTTGTTGATGCCACTTGAGAATGTATGTTGGTGGCAATTGTTTGTTTAGAAGTTATATTTGCATTGGCAAGCTGAACGTTGTCAGAATTTTGACTGACAATAACATTATAGCCACCTATGGTCATCAATAGAGCTATTCCTGCTGCTACTGCATATTGCTTCCAGCTATTCAGCTTCATTACTAAGCCACCTGCTACTGGCTTTAATATTTGTGCCTTTCTGCTGTAAACTAATTCATTGTCTGGCTTCAATTTTAGCATAGTAAAAGTTGTAAACTCAGCCTGCAATTCAGGATGCTCAAACAAGAAGTTCATTAACTCTTGCTCTTGAGCTTGGTTGAGTTCGCCATCGGCTTGCATCACCATATATTCTTCATAGTTATCCCAAGTTATCATGGCTACAATATATTTTCTACGCTTACCAAATATTCTTTTAATGACTTTCTTGCTCTAAACAAATAAACTTTAACCTGCGACTCGTTGAGGTCTGTTATTTGTCCTATTTCCTCATAACTATATCCTTCATAATCCTTCAATAAAACCAAAGCTCTACTCCTTTCGTCCAGGGTAGCTAATGCCCTATCCAACACTTTCTTAAGATCGGGATTTACTGGACTATAGGTCTCTTCTGGCACATCTATAAAACGTGTTTTGCTCTTTTTTCTGAAGATGTCTATTGATTGTCTATAGGCCACCTGAAATAAAAATGCTTTAGCTTTAGACACCTCTACGTCATCTCTTTTTTGCCACAATACTTCGAAACTAGCCTGCACTACATCATCGGCATCTATAGCCTGACCAGTGCATTTTACAGCAAACCGAAATAAAGCATCGGATAATTGCTGTACGCTATCGTTATATTGTTGTGCGGTCATTCTATTATATATCGGTCCACCGAAAAAAAAGTTACAAACTTCTACAAGTTTTTTTTCTCAATCCCACAATCTCCACCTCGTACTAAAAAGAATAAAGGTCCCTAGCTAGCCAGGGACCTTTATTTAAAACTCAGTTACAAATAATTAAGCTTTAGGCTTTTTCATTATTGCATATGCTTCTAACCCAAACCCTAGCATTAAGATTATAGGAGCTAGTGTAATTCTTCTAAAACTATAAACCTCATCATAATTAAACTCATTGGGATTGGCACTTTTACCTCCAGACATTAGTACAAATGCTAGCAGTATCATTGCGACACCTACTAGCATTAGCATATAATTTTGCTTATCAAAAAGGAACGTTTCGTTTTCTTTCTTAGCCGTATTTTTAGTAAAAGTAGCCATATGGTCTAGTCTATTTAAAGTGTAAATATAGTGAGAATTAATAAAGGTCATCCACATGCATCTTCAAATACTTAACCACAGAGCGGTGTGTACTAAAGGCTGAAATTAGAATACCTAAAACAATCATACCAAGAATTAAACCAGTTAATAGTACTGGATCTACAAGTAAATCAAGTACTGGTAGTTGAGATTTAGCAAAAGAAATTACTATCCACAAACCAACTACTGCAATTACGCCACTTGTTAAGCCATTTATTATTGCTCTTTTATCGAAAGGACGAGTAATAAACGACTGGGTTGCACCTACCATTTGCATGGTTTTAATTATAAATCTGTCGCTAAACATGGCTAATCGCACAGTGTTATCTATCAAAAATATTACCACAATTAGCAATAGCACTGATAAACTACCTAAGATGATTCCTATTTTCTGAAAGTTGTTATGCATTTGCTCCACAACCATTGTTGGCCAGTTTACGTCTCTTACAACGTTGCTTTGCATTACAAACTGCCTAATTTTCATCAAACTATCCGTGTTTACATATCCCTCATGCAGTTTCATAGAAATAGAAGCAAACAATGGATTGTACCCCAAAAACTCCACAATGTCAGTACCCTCTACCTGGCTTTCCATTGCAGCTGCTTCTTCTTTAGTAATAACCCTGGTCTTTCTTACAAAAGGTTGTTTGTCGAGTATTGACCGCATTTTTGCAATGTTCTCGTCGCTTACATGATCGTGAAAATCTACATTTATTTCCAAGTCCTCCTTAAATGCTCTAGTTAGCACTCTACCATTAATAACTAACCAGCCAAGCACGCCTAATAAAAAAAGAACAAGGGCTACGCCCATTATTGCATTTACGTATGATGGTTTTGATTTTGTACCTGCAGCCATAGCGCTCTACCCCTTATGTGCTTTTGAAAATAAATAATTGCTGAACATCAAAAATAGACAAAACCAACTGCATTTTTCTACGAGAACTAATATAGTACGTTCCAATTTAACAAGTAGTTGAATAGAACTACCTTCCCGCTAATCACTTTTATAAAAACAGTCCTATCCCTTTAAGCTTACACGAGCAGGATGTTTACATTTGCGTACATTTATTACACAGCAACAATAAGACCAGAGATGACAGACCTCCATATATTTTTAGAAGACAAACATTTTATAGACTTAAAGGATGTGCAACAGTATGAACCAATGCAAATTGGAAGTCATATAAAAAAATGCAGAGCAGCAGGTGATGAACTTGAATCGGCAGAAATAATAATAGTAGGATGCGGAGATTGGAGTGGTGTTAATAAACATACCAATTGGAGTGATGGCCCAAATAAAATTCGCGAGGAGTTTTACAAAATGTATTATTGGCACAATGATATACCGATAGCAGACATAGGTAATATACAACAAGGTGCTACACCAAATGATACAAGGCACGCCTTACTAGCAGTATTACAAGAACTTGATGCGGCTGGCAAAACAACCATCGTTTTAGGAGCTGGGCATGACCTTATGATGCAACAATACGAAGTATATAAAAAAGCCGAGAAAATGGCCGTAGTTAGTGTTGCTGATATGCTTATTGACTTAGACGAAACTGAAGAAACTAATGCTTCAGGATTTTTATTAGAAATGCTGACCAGCACACCAAATTTTGTATCACATTTCAGCCATATAGGTTTCCAAAGCTACTATGTGCATCCTCAAATGTTAGAGACACTGGACAAACTAAGATTTGATTTTTACCGATTAGGAAAAGTAAGAGAAAATATAGACGATATAGAACCTGTGCTTCGCATAAGTAACATTTTTGGCCTTGACCTTTCAGTAGTTAGGTTTAGTGATTGTCCGTCAAACATCAATGGTTCACCTAACGGAATAACAGGAGAAGAAGCCTGCTTACTTACAAGATATGCAGGTATGAGTAAAGAATTGACGTCTTTGGGCATATACAATTATACTGATCATAACGACCCTAATAATCAGTCAGCTAAATTAGTGGCTCAAATGTTGTGGTATTTCTTAGACGGCTTTAGAATAAGAAAAACCGAAGCAAGATTGATTGATGAAATTGAGTTCATAAAATTTAATGTTGTATTCTCAGATATAGATGCAGAATTTGTAAAGAGTAAAAGAACTGGCAGATGGTGGATGAAATTGCCAAACGAAAAATATATACCTTGTAGCTATAATGATTATATATTAGCAAGTAGTGGTGAAATACCAGAAAGGTGGCTACGCGAACAAGAAAGATTGTCATAGACTATTAAAAAAGCAAAAGTGCTCGATAAATCAAACAAAATACAACAAGAGGAAAGTGCTGTTTTAGTTGGTCTTGTACATAGAGAACAAACCGAAACTCAGGTAAGAGAATATCTTGATGAATTAGCATTTCTTGCTGAGACCGCCGGAGCTAAAACAGTAAAAACCTTCATTCAAAAACTGCCTCGTCCAGATAGTAAAACATTTGTAGGCAAGGGAAAGCTTGAAGAGATAGGTGAATATGTAAGAGCAAAGGGAGTTACATTGGTAATATTTGACGATGAACTTACAGGATCCCAAATTGGCAATATTACTGATGCCATCAAAGTAAAAACTATTGATAGAAGTG
>CALRKH020000092.1:0-13765 GCA_943367855.1 Asaia bogorensis
CGTATAATTGCTGGTTTCCTCACAGATAGGCAGTCTGCTGAGGGGCTTTCTTATGGCACAATATATATACCAGGTACCACCCTTGGCACCACCACCGATGGTAGTGGTTACTTTCGTTTACAGTTACCTCAGCACCTATCAAAGGCCTCATTAGTAGCCAGTTACGCAGGTTATCTATCCGATACTTTGCCTATAAGTCCCACTCAGTCAACCTACAATTTCCGACTCCGTAGCATAAGTGGCACACTAGGCGAGGTGGTGGTTTCTGGCACGCTCAAGGAGGTCTCTAGGTTAGAGAGCCCAGTGCCTGTAGAGGTATACACAGCTCGTTACTTCAAGGCCAATCCTACAGCATCTGTTTTTGAGGCGCTACAGAATGTAAACGGTGTGCGTTCACAGCTCAACTGTAATGTTTGTAATACTGGCGATATACATATCAATGGTTTGGATGGTCCATATACCATGGTGCTTATAGATGGTATGCCAGTTGTTAGTGGCCTTTCTACCGTTTATGGTCTTTCTGGCATTCCGCAGTCGCTTATAGATAGGGTAGAGGTTGTAAAAGGGCCCGCATCTACTCTTTATGGTAGCGAGGCTGTAGGCGGGCTTATTAACATCATTACCAAGCGACCCGTAAAAGCTCCATTACTTTCGGTAGATGTTTTTGGCACTAGTTGGGGAGAGGTCAATGCAGATTTGGCTGCCAAACTAAAGGCCGGTAAAGCTGCACAATCCATTTTGGGCATCAACTACTTCAACTTCCAAAATCGGGTAGACAACAATAGTGACGGTTTCACCGATCTCACCCTTCAAAACCGTATTTCAATATTCAATAAGTGGAGTCTGGACCGTAAAATGGCTAGGGTGTTTACGGTAGCCGGTCGTTATGTTTCTGAAGATCGCTGGGGCGGTCAGGTCAACTGGCAGCCAGAGTTTAGAGGTGGAGATAGTATATACGGAGAAAGTATCTACACCAAGCGTTGGGAGTTGTTTGGTGTGTATCAATTACCAATAACCGAGCCAATTACGTTTATGTGGAGTGCCAATGGCCACAATCAGAATAGTGTATATGGCAACACACCTTTTTTAGCCAGTCAATACATTGGTTTTGGTCAGCTCACTTGGGCACGGCAGTTGCACCGCCACAGCATGTTGGCTGGGGGTACTTTCCGCTATACCTACTACGACGATAATACACCAGCCACAGCCACCTTTGATAGTGTTGCAGGTAACCAACCTTCGGTTACGTATTTGCCTGGTCTTTTTTTGCAAGATGAGCTCAATCTCAACACTCAAAACAAGTTGCTATTGGGGCTACGTTACGACTATAATTCTATTCATGGCAGCATTCTCACCCCCCGTGTCAATTACAAGTGGAGCTCAGCCAATAACAACAACGTGCTAAGGTTCAGCATAGGCAACGGCTACCGTGTTGCCAATATCTTCACCGAAGATCATGCAGCACTTACAGGTGCTCGCCATGTACAGTTTCTTTCAGCCCTCAAGCCCGAAACATCTTGGAATGCTAATGTGAATTGGGTTAATAAACTATATGCCTCCAATGGAACTGTTATAGGCTTAGATGCCACTGCGTTTTACACCCATTTTTTCAATAAGATTATTGCCGACTACGACACCGACCCCAATAAGATTATTTACGACAATTTGGCGGGTTATGCAGTATCTCAAGGTGTGTCTCTAAATGTGGATATGGTCTTCACTTCAGGGCTCAAGCTCATGCTGGGCGGCACTTACATGGATGTCTATAGCAGTCAGTCTGGCATCAATACCCCACAAATGTTTACCGAACGCTTTAGCGGTGTGTGGAATGTAGGATATGCCATAAAAGCAATCAATTTATTTATAGACTACACTGGTAATGTCTATAGCCCTATGCGCCTGCCACTACTCAGTCCCTACGATCCTCGCACATCTTATTCGCCATGGTGGAGTATCCAGAATATACAATTAACCAAAAAACTAAAGTCGAAAATTGAGTTATATGGCGGCATCAAAAATCTACTCAATTGGACCCCTAACAGAGGTAATCCATTTATCATTGCACGCAGTCACGACCCATTCGATAAAGGAGTGCAGTTCGATGCCAATGGCATTGCTTTAGTTACACCCAACAATCCCTATGGGCTTACTTTCGATCCCACTTATGTATACGCACCCAATCAAGGGCGACGATTCTTCTTGGGTGCACGCTGGTCATTATAGATCACCCTTTATCCATCCATTATCATAAAAAGTAAGGCTGACTCGCAAGAGACAGCCTCAATATCAAAAACACTATCAAAACTATATTATTTCACCGAGCGACCACTGATTGTTTTAGGTCCACTAGCAGTAGTATTGCTAGCACCTGGTGTTCCTCTCTTTATCATCAGTTTCACCTCGGCGGCGCTGCCACAGCCATCACATTGAGCCTTGTAAGTCTTGTTGTCATAGGTCACATCTGTTACACCATTATACCAGTTGGTGCCTTGCAAGGTAAAATGCTCATTGGTATAAGCAGCTGCAAACACAAACGAGTTTTGAGGAGCATCAAAGCTGATGTAAAGGCTATCCCCCTTCACTTTCTCACATACGCCAGGCGTATATGCTGGTATGGTTATCTCTGTCACACTCTGAGAGTTGTCATAGGCTACCGTACCACTATTTATTTTGCTGGCTCCAGCATTGGTAGTATGTCTCAGTATCAGCGGCCTATCCGTATAGAATTGTATCTTTTTCAGATCCGCATGGTCTTGAGTCAGTCTGTATTTAAGCTCTTTGGTAAATGGCAAATAATCAGCTGGTGAAGCCGCCTTTGCAGTTCCAGACTGGCTTTGATGCATGCGTTCGTTGCAGGAAGTACCCAATACAAGTAGTGCTGCTGGCAGTATCGCAAGTACAAGTTTCTTCATCATTCAGTATGTTTATTATTGACGATTAGTTAATAAAGCAAAGGCTTCGGGATTGCTATATTACTAATAGTTTTTCAGAAATTATATTCTTTAGTCAAAAAAATGGTTGCAACACTTCTACACACTCTAAAATTGGGTTAATATTTCGCCATTTTTCTAACCTCGCCATATTCATTACTGCTATCTTTATACAGTTATAAGACAGAACAATACCAAATTTACATGTACATACATACATTTGCATTATGAAATTGGAGGAAGCATTAAAAACCAACAAATTTGTAAACGAAAAACATCGGGCCACACTCAACCTGATTTATACGTCTTATTGGCTTCGCGATAGTTTGAGCAAAAAACTGAAAGACGAGCTTGGAATGACAGTTGAGCAGCACAATGTTTTGAGAATACTGAAAGGCAGTCATCCCAAACAAATGTGTGTAAAAGACATTGCATCTCGTTTGGTGGAGCGTAGCAGCAATGTGCCGCGCATAATAGATAGACTGGTTACTAAGAAATTGGTAAAAAGAGTTCAATCTAAAGAAGATAAACGTGAGACATTGATATTGCTAACAGATTTGGGTATTGAGGTTACTGCCACAGCTCGCGAACTGGTGGAGCAAGAAACAGACAGGATGGTAAACCTTTCCGAGAAGGAAGCGGTTATACTCAACGGCTTAATGGAAAAATTGAGGGAAGAAAACGAACAATCAAATTCATAAACAAACAAAAAAAAGAAAAAATGGCAACTACAAATTGGAATTTAGAATCATCACACTCCGAGCTTACCTTCAAAGTGCGCCACATGATGATCAGCAATGTATCTGGCAGCTTCAAGCAGTTTAGCAGCACGCTCACTACCGAAGATGAAGATATTAACTCTGCTAAGGTGACATTCACTATCGATGTGGATAGTATATCTACCAACAACGACCAACGTGATGGACATCTAAAGTCTGAAGACTTTTTCGATGCTGCTAACCATCCACAAATCACATTTGCAAGTACTAAAGTAGAAAAGGTAGACGGGGATAATTATAAAGTGCATGGCGACCTTACTGTAAGAGGCACTACTAAACAAATTGCAGTTGATGTAGAATTTGGTGGTATTGTTAAAGATCCTTGGGGTTATATACGTGCTGGTTTCACTGCAACAGGCAAGATTAATAGAAAAGAATATGGACTGCATTGGAGCGCAGTTACCGAAGCTGGTGGCCTAGTAGTAAGTGATGATGTTAAGTTCGAATTACACGTAGAATATGTAAAGGGATAGATAGCTTCTTAACTTAATTGGCGGGTTTGTCTATAAAAGACAAACCCGTTTTATTTATATATCTACCTTCCATAGCTAAAAATGATCCTGCAATTTTGGGTTCATCATAGCGTGCGCTATTTCCTCAATTTATCATTACCTTTGCACTTGCAACGGTTTTTGCGAGAGCAAGATTAATAGGGAATCTGGTGTAAATCCAGAACATTACCCGATGCTGTAAGCTCATAAAAAATCTGCTGTGCATATTAGCCACTGCACCCTCATCGGGATGTGGGAAGGCGTACATGCAGAGAGCGAGTCAGAAGACCTGCCGATGCCTTTCGCTGTAGCGAAAGTATATTTTGCCGCTTTCGGGAAAAAAAGCGCAGGTAAGGCTAGGGTGCATCCACTCTTATCATATCTGTCTATTATCACGTTAGCTGCTCATTATAATGTTGTTTTTTAAAACCAACTGTATATGCGCAGATTGTTATTCACTATCATGGCAGCCATAGGGCTGCAGTCGGCTACGGCACAGACCGTTGCCTCCTTCGAGAGTTTGAGCCTGTCTCAACCCGATACTTTTTATGTCAATTATTCCGACCCGGGTGAGGATGTTGGCTTTGCCAATGGCTTAGCATGGTTTCCATGTGTGTACGATACCTCTTGGGGTGGTATCTGGAACAATGGGTTTGCCTATTCAAACATGACAGATAGCGTTAGTAGTGGTTATCTCAATCAATATAGTGCCAAGGCTGGTGCAGGCTATGCAGGCAGCGAAAAATATGCTGTTGCCTATTGTTACAATTCAGTTACAAACGATAACAGTGTATTGATAAAACTGAGAGATACCGCTATAGGGCATCCTGTAAAAGGTATGTACGTTACCAACTCTACCTATGCTTACAATAGTATGAGAGATGGGGATTGGATAGCTCGTAAGTTTCGCAATGGCGACTTCTTTTTACTTACAGCCAAGGGATACTATAATGGCACTTTGAAAACAGATAGTGTATCCCACTATCTGGCCAATTTCCTCCACCCCGATACTGCCGATAACTATATACTCAAAGATTGGGAGTGGATGAATCTGGAACCACTTGGCAAGGTTGATAGTATTATCCTCACTTTGCGCTCTACAGACAATGGTTCATTTGGCATGAATACGCCATCTTATTTCTGTATAGACAACTTCACTACGTTTGAGTCTTTCGATACATCTTCTGGTCCAGTCTCTACCGCCCATGTCAAGCCATTGGCCGATGTTAAGGTTTATCCTATACCAGCATCTAGCTTTATACATGCTGATGTTACAGGCACTGTGCCCGATAAGATATACATAACCAACATGCTTGGCGCTCAGGTACACACAGTGGCACAGCCAGCACTCAACAATGATATAGACATTAGCCACTTGCCTGCAGGCAACTATGTGCTTGTTATATCCACGGCTGGCAAACAAGCTACAGTCAAGTTCACTCATCAATAAATTTTATCAACAGCAACACTGTTGTATCTTGCTTTGCGTCAGTACATGAAAAAGCTCTTAAATTATATAGTATTGTTATGGTGCTTCACACCTGCCCGTGCGCAATATGCGCCACAGGCAGGTGTGCCTGGCACTACTGCCATACATGCATCCAGTACACTCTTTGCAGCCTGGGCCAATCATTGCAATGTATATAGAGGTTATATAGACATCGCTAATAAGCCTGCCGGTTACACTGCTTTGGGCGATAGTTTGGCAGTGCTTAGTAATCCCAATTCGGAGGTGCTGAGCCTGGGAGATAGCGGTGTGGCTGTGGTGCAGTTCGCAGGCACCATTTACAATGGCAATGGTCCCGACTTTGCAGTGTTCGAAAATGGCTTCCCTAATCCTGCCAATCCTTCAATGGCCTTTTTAGAGTTAGCTTTTGTAGAGGTCAGTTCCGATGGAGAGCGGTTTGTGCGTTTCCCAGCTTCTTGCCTGGTGCCAGCAAATACACAGATACCGGGTTCGGGTACCTATACAGATGCAACTAAGATCAATAACCTGGCTGGTAAATATATAGGTATGTATGGCACACCCTTCGACCTCGATGAGCTTAAAGACTCCTCTGGCATCGCTATAAACAGTGTGACACACATACGTATAGTAGATGTAGTGGGTAGCGTAGGTGCACACCATTCTACAGATGCGGCCGGACTTATCATCAACGACCCTTATCCTACCAATTTTCTTACTGGCGGATTTGACCTGGATGCAGTAGGTGCAATACACATCAATTTAACTGCTGCAGGCCAAGAACTTTCTGGACGTGGTATTGCATTGTATCCCAACCCTGCTACTGATCTTCTTTATATCTCTGGTATCAATCCATCTGCTGGTTATGAAGTGAATATATGTGGCTTGGCTGGTAACAAGATACAGTCCATAAACATAGCTCCTGGCAATGTCGCACCTATCAACATAGCTCATTTACAACAGGGTATGTATCTGCTCCATATCAAAGACACTAATGGTAGGTCATGGTCAGAGCGATTTGTAAAACAATAGTAGCACTCCTGCTATTATCTGGTTGTGTCAAAGACAAGCCGCAGCCTGCACCCATAGCTTATGCCAGCTATGGCGATGTGCTTATAGCTTGCGAAGGCAGTTTGGGTAATGGTAATGCCACCTTGTATGCTTATAGCAGAGATAGTAATGTGGCTCACGGAGATGTATATGCGTCTATAAATCAAGAGCAATTGGGCGATGTCTTTCAGAGCATCACAGCCTGCGGAGATAGTTTGTATTTATGCATCAACAACTCCGATAAGATAATAGTGCTCCACAAAAAGACACTTAAGAAAGCAGGAGAAATAGCTGTGCCCAAACCTCGTTATCTAGTTCAGGTTTCACCAACCGAGGCTTGGGTATCTAGCCTATATGGCAATAAGGTGTACAAGATAGATATCAAGAATCTTACAGTAGCTACATCCATATCATTGGGGGCAGATAACCCCGAAGGAATGTATGCTATAGGTCACACACTCTACATTTGCACTTGGGATACAGCATCTACATCTGTTAGTAGGATAGACCTTGCAACTAATTCACTCTTGCCTCCTATACCCATAGTTGGCAATGCTCCTCATGCCATACTAGCCGACAAGCAAGGCATGCTGTGGGTGATGAGTGGAAATGTTATAAAAGCTAAGCCAGCACACCTTACTCGTATAGATCCATCAACAGGCATCATACTCAATTCTTACGCCTTCCCTCCAGACATGGACCCTATAAAACCTATATTCAATACTACAAAAGATACACTTTACTACATAGCAGTAAAGTACGATGGTACTACTACCAATAATGGTATTTTTAGAATTCCAATCAACAGTGCTAGCTTACCTACCGATGCCTTTGTCAAAGCCGCTCCTTACCAATATTTCTGGGCAGTTGCTACAGACCCACTTACAGCCAACGTTTACGTAGCAGACCCACGTGGTTTTGTCCAAAAGGGGCAGGTGTTTGTTTATAAGCCAGATGGCACTTTGGTCACTACTTTCACTACTGGTTTAGGGCCAGGTCAGTTTCACTTTCCACATTGAAGTGTTTAGGTACATATCGTTCTTTGGCAATACTTGCTTTGCTGCTGCCGATAGCTAATCTGCAAGCTCAGCAGGTGCATGATACACTGCATACTGTGCACGTAAAAGCCATGCACAAAACAGAACAAGATGTGCGTATCTCAGAGTTTGCAGCGGGGCAACAGCTGGTAAAGGTTGACAGTAATACAATGGCACAATACAGTAAGCAGAGTATAGCCGACTTGCTGACACAGCAGATGCCAGTATTTGTAAAAGCCTATAGTTTCAATGGATTGGCTACTATATCCTTCAGAGGGGCCTCGACTGCACAGAGTCAGGTATTGTGGCAGGGGGTACCTATACAGAATGCTGCACTTGGTGTTACTGATATAGCAGCTATGCCAGTGCTGCTTACTGGTAATGTGCAGTTAGTCTATGGAGGCTCTGGCGCATTGCTGGGTAGTGGCAATGCAGGTGGGGCACTTTTACTAACTAACCCATCACCTAAGTTTGGTCCAGCTCAATACGAGATGTCAACTACAGCAGGTGTGGGTAGTTTTGGTCAGCGCACATTGGGTGCTGTTACATCTTACAATAGGCAACGTTGGTATACATCATTGCGCATGCTTGCACAAGCAGCCGATAACAACTACCCCTATACCAACTCTATTGGTAATAATGTACAAATGCCTAACGGCAAACTAAAAGGAGTTGCTGCCAATGCAGATGTAGCCTATAAGATTAATAACCAACAACAGCTGCAACTCAGTGCATGGGTACAAGATTACAACAGACAGATACCACCTGCACTCTTCGAGCAAAGGAGTACCAAGCAGCAACAAGATCAAGCTGTAAGATTAGTTGGCTATTGGCAGCACCACAAGTCAGCTACTCATTGGTATGTGCGCACTGCATATATGCAAGATGATATGAAGTACACAGACTCTATGGTAGCATTGGACAATAATGTGCGTGTAGGGCAGCTATATAGCGAGATAGGATGGAAGCATCAGTTTGCAAGGAATTATAAGTTGTTGATTATGGCTCCTGCCAGCCGATCTTTCATTCCTGGCAACGATACTCAAATACAAACTCGTGTAGCATTAGCTACTGCACTCAGTATGCAGCCATTGGCAGCCGTTAAAACATCTGTACAGTTTAGAGCAGAGCAGTTTGACGATAAACGAATACTATTGCCAGGGGTTGGGGCCGAATGGAGCATAAAAAGTTGGTTGACTCTACGTGCCAACTTACAGCGTAGTTATAGAATGCCTACACTCAACGAGCTTTATTATTTTCCGGGGGGCAATGCACACTTAAAACCAGAAGAAGGTTGGAGTCAGGATGCAGGTTATACATTGCAATGGCAAAATGCAGCTACAAACATCAAGCACGAAGGCAGCTTATTTAATAGATACATCAATAACTGGATTCTTTGGCTGGGCGGGGCTATATGGACGCCTCACAATATAGCAGAGGTGCACAGCAGAGGCACAGAAACATACACAACCTTCGCCTCTAAAATTGGAAATACAAGCCTGCATCTGGGGCTCAATACGTCTTACATCCTTTCTACAACTACATCGAGCTACATGCCGGGCGATGGTAGCATAGGCAAACAAATACCCTATACACCAAGATATAATGGTAGGCTCAATCTTGGCATTACTTGGCGCAATATACAGGTCAATTACAACCATACATATACAGGTTATCGTTTCATCACTACAGACGAATCTACCTGGTTAGCTCCTTATCAAACTGGTAATATCTACTTGGCTGTTAATTGGTCTAAACTAAGTTGGCAACCCGAGATAAATATTCAATGCAATAACTTGTGGAACGAATCGTACATGGTAGCTGGTTTTAGGCCTATGCCAGGTCTAAATTGGATGTTGGGATTTAAGTCGACAATAGGTGAAAAATTTAGTTCTAGAAAAAGATAAGTCCAAAAAATTTCTTCCAAATTTCAAATCCATTTCCTACATTTGCAACCCAATCGCTGGCGAGGTAGCTCAGGCGGTTAGAGCGCAGGATTCATAACCCTGAGGTCTCGGGTTCAACTCCCGATCTCGCTACTAGGTCTCTTCTCCCGAAGAGACCTTTTTTATTATTTGTTTTTTGCTGTTACGTGTTTTAGGTATGGGGATGTAAATATAATTATAGACTATCAAATAATATTTTATATATAAATTTGTTTGTTTTTCATATCAGCTGTACATCTTAATTATGACAGTTACGTGCTAAGTGGGTGCTAATTGTTAATGTTACCTTTCGTTACTGCCTATTTCATTTAGTGATTGTTCTAGAAAATGACGATTTTATTAAAATTATTAGAATAACCGTTATGTATAAGCTATTGAAAAGCAGTAGCTTTTGCTAAAGTTGCAATTATTTTATGCGGATAAAAAATATTCGTTAAGTTTTGTTAAAGAGAATATAAAGTGATAACTTTAACTCCTTGTGATATTGCGAATTGCTGAATCGTAATAACAATATAATATGACGTATAGCTGAAAGCTACTCCTACAGCGGTTTTTAGTGTTACAGTAGTTAATAAAAGTGATGGAATTATAGTGAAATGGTTGAGGCTGTTTTTTGTTAAGAAAAATAACCAAACGCCAATAACAGATTAAGAATAAAACATTAAGCAATAATTTTTCTAAACAGACAAAGTATGAGAAGAGGTTTCCTTTCCAGACTTGCACTAACGGTAGCCATCATTATGGGGTGGGGCGTTGTGGTTCATGCCCAAACAACGTTCAACTATACCGGTTCGGTGCAAACGTACACAGTCCCTACAGGTGTCACGTTGTTATCAGTTGATGTTGCAGGTGCCCAAGGGGGTAATTATCCAGGGCAAGGTGTAGGAGGACTTGGTGGGCGTGCTCAAGGTTCAATAGCTGTTTCCCCTGGTCAAGTGCTACAAATTTATGTAGGTCAGCAGGGAGTTTCTGCTAATGGTGGCGCTGGCGGAATTAACAGTGGCGGTGGTGCCAATGGTGGAACTGGTTCTGGAAGTTCTGGAGGTGCTGGTGGAGGTGCTTCTTCGGATATAAGAACAATAGCCGGTAGTACAACAACTGCTTTAGGTTCTAGATTAATTGTTGCTGGCGGTGGCGGTGGCGGTTCTTGGGACTGTGGTGCTGGCGCAGGCGGCGCTGGTGGTGGCTTGACCGGAGTAGTCGGTGGTAGCGCTTGCGGTGTTACTACATCTAATAACGGACAACCAGGTACACAAACTTCTGGAGGAGCTGGCGCTACTAGTGGCGGAGGCGCAGGATCTTATGGAACTGGTGGTAATGGTACATTTTATGGCGGCGGCGGTGGCGGCGGCTGGTATGGCGGTGGTGGCTCATTTCAAGGTGGTGGCGCTGGTGGTTCTTCTTATATTGCAGGTAGTGGTGTAAGTGCCGCTACTACCACACCAAACTTTCGTTCTGGTAATGGATATGTGGTTATAACACCTGCTTTACCTACAGTAACTACTTCTCCTACTTCATTGTCATTTGGTTCTATAGTGTCAGGTGGCACATCATCTCCTATAGTTTTTACTTTTGGAGGCACTTTCCTTACATCAAGTAGCTCTTTAACCATAACTGCACCTTCCAATTATCAGGTGTCTGCAGATGGCATTACATGGGGCTCTTCATTTAGTTATAGTTACACGGGCACAGCCTTCACAGGTGGTTTAGCTTATGTTCGCTTTCAGCCTACGGCTATTACGTCTTATTCAGGCAATGTAACTATCACTGGTGGCGGGTTGTCGTCAGCTGTCAATGTGGCTGTAACTGGTGCTGGTGCTTCACCTTGTTCTGGTACCCCTTCAGCAGGGTCTATCACTATCAATGGAGGTTCCACTGCGTCTGGCAACAGCTTGACCAACTTTACACTCAATGGTACTGGTCAAACAGCGGCTGGAGGAATTGTTTATCAATGGCAGATCGGCACTTCATCTACTGGCCCTTGGAGTGACATTCCTGGTGCCACATCTATACCTTTTACTTACAACGGTCTTCCGGGTAATAGATGGTTCCGTCTCTCAGTGTCATGTGGAGCTAGCAATGCTACCTCATCTACAGTCAATGCTACATTCACATTGCCTGCATCATCATGTATTCCTACTAGCTTATTCAACTCATGTTCGTATTATGTTGGTACAGGTGGTAATCCTGTTACTATTAATGGAGCATTCTCTACCTCTATCAGCGATGCTAGCAACTGTGGTTCTGGCACAGGTGGTTCTCCTTATTATTATAACAATGTAGGCTCTTCAGTAACCATGCTCAAAGGAGCTAGTTACACTACCATAGTGGGAAGTGGACAATATTATACAAGTGGACAAATCTGGATTGACTTCAACGATAATGGAGTTTTTGATAATGCTACAGAAACAGTTGGTGGTTATTTAAATAACTCTTGTTGTAGCATTGGCCCTAGGCCTACGCCTACTATCACTATACCTAGTGGTGCACCGGCAGGTGCACACCGTATGAGGGTTATGGTAACATATACAGGCGGTTTTGGACCTGGCGGAAGTGCTAACTATCCAGCCTTCCCTTTATTGAACCCATGCCCAACAACAACAGTATATTATGCAGATACTCGCGACTATACTGTGGTTATCACCGATCCGCCAGCAGTTGTCACTGCATCACCAGCGGCTACCAATTTGGGCAATGTTACAGTGGGTACCACTAGTGTGCCTGTTTCATTTAGTCGATTGGTAGGTGCTAATCTACTTCCAGCCGTTGGCTTCCTCAATGTTTCTGCTCCTAGCGGATTTCAGGTTTCTGTTAATGGTTCATCATGGGGTTCCACAGCCAGCATTGGTTACACTGGTGGCTCATTGCCGGCTACTAATATATATATAAGATGCAGTCCTACTTCCTCTGGTACTTCTAGTGGCAATGTTACTATTACTGGAGGTGGTTTATCTACTGCTGTTAATATTGCGGTTACTTGCACAGGGGTTAGTACCGCATGTAGTGGCACACCTACAGCTGGCACGGCTGCTATTTCCCCATCATCGGGTAGCAGCAGCACCGTATTTACATTAAGTTTGACAGGCGCTTCGGCAAATGGTGGTCAGTTTTATCAATGGCAGATTTCCACAAATGGTGGCACTACATGGACAAATATACCAGAAGGTATTTTACCTACATTATCATACACAGGTTTGAGTACAAACGCTCAATTCCGTTGTTTGGTTAGCTGTGGTGCTGGTACAGCTGCCACTTCAGGCACAGCATCAGCTACTTTTTCGTCTGCTGCAATGGCTGCATCAAGCTGTACTCCTACATTCAACTCTGCTGCAGCATCTTGTAAATCATTCAGTATGTGGATGCGTATCTCAAGTTTGACTGGAGCCGCAGGAAGTATTGCAGATGCTACTGCTTGTAACTCTACAGGTTATAGTAATCTTACTGCATCGTTTATTTGTACGCTCAATGCAGCAACTACATATACGGCTCAAGTGAATACTGGTGGTTCTTATTTTTCTAGTATGGGATGTCAGATATGGATTGACTTCAATAATAATGGAGTATTTGACAATACAACTGAGACAGTAGGTGGTTTGGGATATGTATTCACCAGTACTACTATGCCAGTTACACTTACTATTCCAGGCGGAGTACAAACAGGTACATACCGCATGCGTATAGTTGGCAACTACAACTGTTGTGGCAATGGTACCTTCCCTAATATGAATCCTTGCCCTACTACTTCTACAGAGTATGGCGAGGTGCGTGATTATTCTGTTTATATAAGTGGAGGAGCGCCTCCTTGTTCTGGCACTCCGCTTGCAGGTATTGCAAATGGTGGTCCAGCTGAAGGATGCTCACCATTCTCTGCTAGAATATTTAATGTAGGTTCTACTACTAATCCTGGCATTACTTGGACTTGGCAACAGTCTACTACAAGTGCTACTGCTGGTTTCTCTTCAATTTCTGGTGCTACCAGTGCCACATACACTACGCCTACAATTTCTACACCTGGCACTATTTTCTATCGTGCTATAGTATCATGTGGTACTAACTCAGTAACAACT
>CALRKH020000093.1:0-13757 GCA_943367855.1 Asaia bogorensis
ATAAGAAAAGTTGCCCAATGCTTCGCACTCACACTCCGCACCCGCGCTCACCTTAGCCGCGGAGCGATCGCAATAATGGTGTCCTATTGTTTGCTACTTTATTTTGGACAAGCAAAATAAAGTAGGAGCAGCTGGGCAGAATAACACAATCAGAATAACACCAAAACATAACACAATCAGAACAACACAAGCAAAAAACACTAGAAAAACATCACAAACAAACAACGCAATCAAAATAAAATGAGCAAAAACAACTGCGCAAAAAATGAGCAAAACCATTCAAACAAACCCTCACAACACACTGATTATCAACCACTTACACCAAAAACACAAAAACAAAAACTGCGCAAAAAACAACCATTATCCTCATCCCCAAACCATACCTTAACTTTACATCATGTCCCCACAGCACACCACACAACTCATCCGTACCGAAGCCCTCCGCCTCGGCTTCGCATCCATCGGCTTCGCCCGCGCCCAGCCCCTCCCCGACGATGCCCGCCGCCTCGAGCAATGGCTCAGCAAAGGACACCACGGCACTATGCACTACATGGAGCGCCATTTCGACCTCCGCACCGATCCCACCCGCCTTGTACCAGGCGCACGCTCCGTTATCACCCTCACCTACAACTATTTTCCAGCACAGCAGCAGCAACCACAAGCACCCCGCATCGCACGCTACGCCTTTGGCACCGATTACCATTATGTCATCCGTCAAAAACTCAATGAATTACTTCACAACCTCCGCACCCAAATCGGCCACATCGACGGTCGCGGCTTTGTAGATAGTGCCCCCGTCCTCGAGCGCACCTGGGCAGTCCGCAGCGGTCTCGGCTGGGTCGGCAAAAACGGCAACCTCATCAGTCCACGCACCGGCTCTTACTTCTTCATCGCTACCCTCATCACCGATCTCCACCTCACCCCCGACGACCCCTTCCCCACCGATCACTGTGGCACCTGCACCCGCTGCATAGATGCCTGCCCCACTGGTGCCATAGTAGCCCCCACCGTTGTAGACGGCTCACGCTGCATCTCCTACCTCACCATCGAGCTCAAGGAGGCACTCATACCATCACAGTTCCACCAGCAGCTACAAGGTTGGGCATTCGGCTGCGACATCTGCCAGGAAGTCTGCCCCTGGAACCGCTTTGCCACACCACACCAGGAGCCAGCATTCACCCCCCTACCCGAGATATTAAACCTATCCCTTGGTCAGTGGCAGTCACTCACCGAAGAAACCTTCAATAAAACCTTTAAAAACTCACCATTAAAACGCTCCAAATGGACAGGTATCCTCCGAAATCTCAAGGCCATCGCCCCCCCTACCAACACACCAACCTAAGTATTCTTACCCTGCAGCATCGGCACAAAAGAAAAATCGCCAAGTACCTCATGTCGCAGCGTACCATCCGCCAGCTTAGTTACACGCGTCATCTTCTGCTTTCCATCCTCACCCACTGGTGCCACCATCACACCACGTGGTTTCAGTTGCTCCAGCAACTTTGGTGGCAGGTAGGGCGCACCACACGTTATCAGCACCTTATCAAAAGGCATATAAGATGGCAACCCCTCAAAACCATCCCCATAAAACCGCTTTATACTGGGGTACCTCTTCAAAAAAAAGAAATTAGAAACATACTCATGCAGCGCCTTCTGTCTTTCTATAGTAAACAACTGCACACCAAGCTCAGCCAGCACACAACTCTGGTAAGCACTGCCCGTACCTATCTCCAGCACCTTCTCAAACTTTTTCACACCAAGCAGCTCTGTTTGGTAAGCAACAGTATATGGCTGAGATATAGTTTGCCCCGCCACTATCGGGAAAGCCCTGTCTTCATAGGCTTGCCGCTCAAATGCCGGATCAAGAAAAAAATGTCTTGGTATAGCCTCAATAGCAGCCAGCACCTTTTCATCCCTTATACCTCTTTCTCTCAAGCTGCCCACCAATTGCCGGCGCAAACCCTTATGGCGATAGTTGTCCTCGCGCTCCCTGCTTTGCAACATCTTGTAAAGTTAACACTAACCTTGAGCACAGTCAAAGTTCATTTATCATGATATGGAACCTCTTAAAACCCAGCTTCCTCTCCTACAGGCAACCTCAAGCTTATCACCTGTTGACTTGTTATGGTATATCCAATGCCACCACGCACACCACCCACTATATTATAGTCATAGCCCTTAGCATATATATAATAGTCCCCGTTGTTCAATCCAGTAAACCTACAAACTGGCATAGAGTTAGTATAGGTACATGTTGTAGAATCATCATAAACACTATTCGCAGGCGCATCCTTAGTGTTATATTTAATATAAACTACCATACTATCAAGGCCAGCAGTTTCACCATGGTGTTGCGGGTATATCACCAACTCTGCATTACCTGTTTTACCTCCAATAAATTCAAACGGTTCGTGCGTGCATCCTATAAAAGTTACGATAGTAATCATGTAAAACAAAACCTTACGCATAATAATAGAATTTATTGGTTAGGATCAGCAAATATGGGATTCTTTAAGAAAGTGCTATCAGTTAATGTTAATAAAAAACTTACAATATCTGCTTTATCACCATCACTAAACCTCAATCCAGACTGAACAATTGGATCTATTGTGGGTGACAAAAATATACCAGTCCTGTAGTGTTCCACAGCATCTTCAAGTGTAGCTATCCGACCATCATGCATATAAGGTGCAGTTACTGCAACATTTCTAAGCGATGGCACTTTAAACTTATACAAATCAAAAGCATCTAATGTAATATGTGCTCTACCACTATCGTTTACACCTATCTTAGGTTGCAATCCATTATTTCTAAAAGTAAAATCAGTAAAAAGTGGTTCCTTGTGACATGTAGCACACTGCTGTCTAAAAATATTGAGTCCTCTTTGTTCTGCCGCCGTGAAACTAACGTTAGCTGAATTCCTAATTACTTTATCATATTTAGAATCGCTACTTACCATTGCCCCCATAAATTGAGCCATAGCTCTAAGTATAAGTTGAGAAGTAACCTGATCACTACCAAAAGCTTTTTCAAACTGTTTTCGATAGATGGCATCTGCTGCTACTCTTGCTACAGCCTCACTAAACTTTAAGTCCATCTCTACAGGATTCTCAATTGGTGCAATAGGCTGCACCTCTATATGATTTACACCACCATCCCAGAAAAAAGAAGGCAACCACGCTACATTAGCCAAGCCTGGAGAATTACGACTGCCTAATTTATTATCAATACCATGACTAACGTCATGTGCCAAATGAGCAAAAGCAGAAAATTGTTGATGACAGGAACCGCATGATGTAGAATAATCTCTTGACAACCTTACATCATAAAACAACTTTCGACCTAATTTGAAACCCTCAGAAGTTAGGGGGTTATTTTCAAATTTATAATTAGGCTGAGGCCAACCTGGAGGTGTAGAAAAAGATACTGGTAAATATTCTCTTGGATCTACATTATCTTTTTTGCAACCAGAAAACCAAATAATACTTAGAAACAAAAGAAGCAAAGCAGAAACCAACAACTTTTTCATAAACACTATTTAGACTAAATCTCTGAAAACCAATAACTAAACTTAATGAGACTACTTAGGTGATTGGTGAGATTTATAGTTTTTAAATTCTTCTTCTACTGCTGCCCAACTAGCATGTACTGTTTTCATTTGTTTCATAATACTACTGGCATCTTCTTGAAGTACTATAAACGAATTTAGTTTATCTGTATCTTTTTGTAGCTTTTTGAGATGATGTTTCATTTCATCAGAGTTGCAGTGTGGAGGAATAGGAGTGGCTGTGACTAGCTTGATATCTGCAAGTAACTCATGAGAACGTGTACGAATAACTTTGAGGTTACCATCTTGGGCTGCTTTCCAAGCTTCGGTGAATAGTGTAGTATAGTTTGCCATTTCTGGCCAATTTTCAAATTTGGATTGGGCGCTACTTGAGAAAGTTGATATTGTGCATATTAAAATAACAACAAGTTTCTTGAAAGTCAGCATAGGTAATGTGGTATTTTATAACTAGTAATTTTATTAATAAGCTGTAGCTAAAGTAGTAAGATTTGACGAAAAAAATGTGGGCAAAATTGTTAAATCGAGTAAAATGTAATTGCGCCCCAGATGACTGGAGCGCAATTGTTTATACTATTTAACAAGATAACTAAAGTGTAAACTAGGATTTACCACCTTTAGATTTTGCTATTACTTCTTCCTCGATGTTGCGAGGAGCCTGAGCGTAGTGGCTAAACTCCATGGTAGAAGTAGCGCGGCCAGATGACAATGAACGAAGCTGAGTTACGTAACCGAACATTTCGCTTAGTGGCACTTTGGCTTTGATAACCTGAAGGTTGTTACGAGAGTCCATACCTTCGAGCATAGCACGGCGGCGGTTCAAGTCGCCAGTAACGTCACCCATGTATTGGTCTGGGGTGATTACTTCAACTTTCATGATTGGCTCAAGTATTACTGTTTTTGCTTTGCGGCCAGCCTCGCGGAAGCCAGACTTAGCACAAAGTTCGAATGACATAGAGTCAGAATCGACTTGGTGGAATGAACCGTCGAATATGCGGATGCGCATGTGCTCAACAGGGAAGCCAGCCAATGGACCGTTAGTCATTGAAGATTCGAAACCTTTTTGGATAGCTGGGATGAACTCGCGAGGGATAGAACCACCAAAGATATCATTGATGAACTGGAATGTTCCTTTACCTTCTTTTAAGAATTCTTCTTCAGCAGGGCCGATTTCGAACTGGATGTCGGCGAATTTACCACGACCACCAGTTTGTTTTTTGTAGACTTCGCGGTGCTCTACTTTGAGTGTAAATGCTTCTTTGTAAGCAACTTGTGGTGCACCTTGGTTGATTTCCACTTTGAATTCGCGACGCATACGGTCTACGATGATTTCGAGGTGAAGCTCACCCATACCGCTTAATACAGTTTGACCAGTGTCTTCGTCGGTTTTAACGCGGAGTGTAGGATCTTCTTCAACCAGTTTGGCGATAGCCATACCCATTTTATCAACGTCTGCCTGAGTTTTTGGCTCAACAGCGATAGAGATAACTGGCTCTGGGATGAACATGTTTTCGAGAACGATTGGGTTTTTCTCGTCGCAAAGAGTGTCACCAGTTTTGATTTCTTTGAAACCTACTGCTGCACCGATATCACCAGCTTCGATGAAGTCGATTGGGTTTTGCTTGTTGGCGTGCATCTGCATGATACGGCTGATACGCTCGTTTTTGCCAGAACGCATGTTGAGTACATAAGAGCCAGCATCGAGGTGACCAGAGTAGCAGCGGAAGAACGCTAGGCGACCTACGAATGGATCGGTCATGATCTTGAACGCAAGTGCTGCGAATGGTTCTTTAGCGTCTGGTTTACGTTCGATTTCGAGGCCTGTGTTAGGGTCTGTACCTTTGATAGACTCGATATCTACTGGTGAAGGCAGGTAGCGGATGATAGCATCCAATGCTGTTTGAACACCTTTGTTTTTGTAAGCTGAGCCACAAAGCATAGGGATGATGCTAAGATCGATAGTTGCTTTACGGATAGCTACGTGAATTTCATCTTCGCTGATGCTGTTAGGATCTTCGAAGAATTTCTCCATTAGTTTATCATCATATTCGGCAACTGCCTCTACCAGGTATTGACGCCAGTGGTTTACTTCTTCAATCATATCTTCTGGGATAGGCACTTCGGTATAAGTCATACCTTGAGTGGAATCGTTCCAGATGATACCTTTCATTTGGATAAGGTCAACAACACCTTTAAAGTTGTCTTCGGCACCGATAGGTAACTGCAATGGTACTGATTTGGCACCGAGCATGTCTTTGATTTGCTGAACAACCATTAGGAAGTCGGCACCGATACGGTCCATTTTGTTAACGAAACCGATACGTGGTACGCGGTAGCGGTTAGCCTGGCGCCATACGGTTTCGGACTGAGGCTCAACGCCATCAACTGCACTGAAGAGGGCCATAAGACCGTCTAGTACACGCATAGAGCGTTCTACTTCGATAGTGAAGTCAACGTGACCTGGAGTATCGATGATGTTGAATTTGTATTTTTTAGTGTCTGGGCCTGATTTACCTTGAACGGTAGGGAAGTTCCAGAAACAGGTAGTAGCTGCTGAGGTGATGGTGATGCCACGCTCTTGTTCTTGCGCCATCCAGTCCATGGTAGCTGCGCCTTCGTGCACCTCACCTATTTTGTGGTTTACGCCTGTGTAATAAAGGATACGCTCGGTAGTTGTTGTTTTACCGGCGTCAATGTGGGCTGCGATACCGAAATTGCGCTGATAGCGAAGATCTGCCATTGGTTATGATATTAGATTGTGTAAATTTTTAATTTTCGAGGTGCAAAGGTAGTCAATTTTTCGTATTATTATCAGCTATCTTAAAGGGTGTAAAAATAATTGACATATGGGGGTATTGATAGGTGTGCAGTGTTTCCATTTTTGCGCATTTTTGTTTTTTTGAGGGTTTGGGATAAATGGTTGATAATCAATGGGTTGTGGGATTATTTGGGTTAGTTTTTGCGCACTTTTTGCCAGCTTTTGTTGCTACTTTTTGCGCATTGGTTTTTTGTAATTTGTAGGTGGGGGCGACTGTGGATAGTGCATGGATAGGTGTGCTGCTATGTGGGTGGGGTACTGCATGGTTTTTGTGGGTGGGGTTTGATAGATTGGTTGATGGTGCTTTGGGTGGTTAGTACATAGCAACTGTGTGGCTATGGGGTTTAGTGTAGGTGCGTGCGAATGTAGGTTGGATTTTTTAGTGGGTGAAATTGGGTTTTGAGGATAGTACACTTATCTGTGCAGCTTAGTACACTTATCTGTGCAGGACTATACAGATAGGTGTAGTAAGTTACTACAGTTTTGAGGGTGTTTTTGTGAGGTGGAATGGGTGGAAATGCAGGCTGGGATTGAGTTATGCAACAAATTGCTTATGTGGTGTAAGTGTAGTAAGCTGAACAATTGCTGCTGAACAGCTGTGGTGGATGATGGGGAGGGATGTATTAGGTAAAATTTGAGTGTGTGAGGGGTACTAGATATTGACGAATGGAGTGAGAAAAGGAGAATAGATTTGTTGTTAGATTTGTGTGGGCTGTGTTTTGCTGCTTATACTGAAGCGGACGCTTTTTTGTGTTAGGACACAGTATGACACTTAGAACATATAGACTGAAACTTAGGAGTAATTGTGCCGTGTGATTTTTGTCTGAATCAAAATTTGCAGAATTATAGAATTTGCAGAATTGTATTGTGATACAAACAGTTTGTTATTATTCATTAGGAATATCCCGTTTTGCTACACCTAACAGTATTAGCACGCTCTATACAAAAGTGTTAAGTGGTTGGAATACCCTAAACGGCTGAAGTTATTAATGCCACCTATGTAGTGAACAACTTAATTGTAAATATGGAAAAGTGTATGCGTTATCGTTACTAGCTGTGCTCGATGAAAAACTCAGACCATTACACTATAAAATGCCAGAAATAAAAAAAGTTAGGTCATAGCCCCCCCCCAAGAACTGCGATTTGTTGTCGACATCTTGACGTGTATGACCTAACTTGCTGCAAACATACAAAAATATGGGTGCAATTATGCACCTGCTGTGCTTGATAGAAACTCAGACACAGAACAAAAGCTAAATGAGATACGAGCCGACATGGTGTGAGTTAATAGGTATGCAGATGGTTTGCCCGGCTCGAGCTTGTTGGTCGGAAAATAAGACCAACAAGGGCGGGGGATCTTCTTAGTTAATACTTTGTGTGTTGTGCTCTACTCGAGCTTGTCGGTCAGAAAATAAGACCAACAAGGGCGGAAAAATCTATCCTGTTAATTATTGTTCACTAATTTAGTGCTTTTACATAGCAACCATGCCAACACTCAACTGGATAGGAAAAGATAAAGTAATAAACCACCATTTAGAAGTGCCATTTAGAGTGTTAGAACACTCTTATGGTTTTGATAATGGCAACACTACCGAAACAGAAACCCAAAGCGGGAATAAGATTATACACGGAGATAATCTTGAAGCACTAAAAGCCTTACTACCCGAATATGAAGGAAAGATAAAGTGTATATACATAGACCCCCCTTATAACACGGGCAACGAAGGCTGGGTGTATAACGATAATGTAAATGACCCGAAAATTAAAAAGTGGCTGGGGCAAGTAGTAGGCAAAGAAAGTGAGGACTTAAGCAGGCATGATAAGTGGCTCTGTATGATGTATCCAAGAGTAAAATTACTTCACAAATTACTGACCGAAGATGGAGCCATTTTTATTTCTTGCGATGACAACGAGGATGCTCACTTGAAGATTATGTGTGATGAGATTTTTGGAGTCAATAATTTCATCGCTAATGTAGCCGTTGTAAATAACTTAAAAGGTCGAAGCGATGACAAATACATAGCCACCGCCCATGAGAGCCTGTTAATATACAAGAAGGATTGCTTTATCACAAATGGGGTTCCTATTCCAGAAGAATACGAAAACGAATACAAAGAAAAAGATAGTAAAGGCAATTATAGATTACTTGGATTGAGAAAACGAGGCAGCAACGCAAGAGAAATTGATAGACCTAATTTGTTTTATCCAGTTTATTTTGATGAACTAAAAAACCGAATAACTCTGGAAAAAAGTGAAGGATATATTGAGATAATACCAAAATTATCCACAGGAGAAAATGGAACATGGAGATGGGGTAAAGAAACTTTGATGAGTAGATTAGATGAAATTGAAGTGAGGTTGGTAAAAACTAGAAGCGAATATGATTTATTCCAGAAAGACTATTTAGGACAAGATACTGGAAGAAAAAAAATTAAACCTAAATCATTTTGGCTTGGATCCGAATTTTCGAGTGAAGCGGGAACTTTACAACTAAAAAAAATATTCCAAACGAAATCATTTCAAACTCCCAAGTCAGTCCATTTTATTGAGTATTGCTTATATCAAGCAACAGACTCCAATTCCATAATACTTGATAGTTTCGCTGGCTCTGGAACAACGGCACACGCAGTTTTGAACTTAAACAAAGAAGATGGGGGTAATAGAAAGTTCATCATTATTGAAATGGAGGAATATGCTGAAAACATTACAGCCGAAAGAGTTAAACGAGTAATAGATGGATTTGTAGATAATGAAGGGACTGGTGGATCATTTGATTTTTATGAACTGGGACAACCAGTATTTTTAGAAGAAGGATTACTTAATGAATTGGTAGGCGTAGATAAGTTAAGAGCCTATGTATTTTATAGCGAGACAAAGAAATCTTTGGAAGCAGCCGACTATAAGGATAATGATTACTACCTGAACAAGAACAACGATACTGCCTATTACTTTTACTACGAACAGGATGGGCCCACAACATTAGACCACGATTTTCTTGCTACTATAAAGACTTCGGCAGAGCAGTATGTTATATACGCTGATAATTGCTTGCTGACGAAAGACTTTATGACTAAACACAAAATTATCTTCAAGAAAATACCGAGGGACATTACCAAATTTTAGACCATGGAACTGAAACCATACCAACAACAAGTAATAAATGACCTTTCTTCTTTTCTTGAATACATACAGGAAACGAAGGATGTAAAATTGGCTTTTAACGACTACTGGGTAAAGCACCCTGTAATGCCGCTCACACCATTTTCGGGAACTGCTATTGAACCTTACAAGAATAATGTGCCGCGAGTGCCGCATGTATGTGTAAAAGTTCCTACGGCAGGAGGTAAAACTTTTATAGCCTGTAATGCGCTCCACACCATTTTTAGTGCCTTTGAATACGATAAACCAAAGGCAGTAGTATGGCTTGTTCCTTCTATTACAATACTGGAGCAAACCATTAAAAACTTAAAAGACACCAACCACCCATACCGCCAAAAAATAAACGCTCTGTTTGGTAATAAAGTAGAGGTATTTGATAAAGCGGCTCTGCTACAAGGGAGCGGCTTTAATGCTTCTTCTGTAAGGGAGCAACTATCAATAATGGTTTTCAGTTTTGATAGTTTAAGAGCCAGAAACAAAGAAGATAGAAAGGTTTTTCAAGAGAACGGAAACTTACAATCTTTTGAAAGTCTGTTAGGACAAGACACCGAAATAACGCTAGGTAGTGTAATAAAGAAACTTAACCCCGTGGTGGTTGTGGATGAAAGTCATAATGCTGAAACAGAGTTGAGCGTAGATATGTTGAAAGAACTAAACCCCTGTTTTATTCTTGACCTTACAGCCACCCCAAGAAAGAACAGCAACATAATTAGTTTCATAGACGCTATTGAGTTAAAAAAAGAGAACATGGTGAAACTGCCTGTTATTGTGTATAACCACCAAGACAGGACAGAGGTAATAAACAGCGCACTACAACTACAAGCCAAGTTAGAACGACAAGCAAAGGATGAAGAAAAGAACGGGGGTAAATACATTAGACCGATTGTCTTATTTCAGGCTCAGCCAAGAAACGGCAGAGATTTTACAGACGAAGAAGAAGAAAAATCAAATGTGGTTAGGCTCAAAGAAAAATTGATTGAGTTAAAAATCCCCGAAGACCAGATAAAAATTAAGACAGCGAACATTAACGAGATAAAGGGCATAGACCTAATGAGCCGTGATTGTCCTGTAAGGTATATTATCACTATCAACGCTCTTAAAGAGGGCTGGGATTGTCCGTTTGCTTACATACTGGCTTCACTTGCCGATAAAAGTTCTGCGGTGGATGTAGAACAGATTTTAGGCAGAGTATTGAGGCAGCCTTATGTTATGAAGCATAACTTTCCGCTATTGAACTTATGTTATGTGCTTACTGCTTCTTCAAAGTTTTTAGACACACTACAAAACATAGTTAAAGGCTTGAATAAAGCAGGCTTTAGTGAGCGAGACTACAAACTGGCAGATCCAGCAATGTTGGAAGAAGCCAAGAAACAGGAGTTAGTCAATCAACTATCAGTATTCAACAATCCAATTGATACTAATACCCAAATTGACCTCACCGAAGATATAGACACTAGCAGAATTTTACTGCCAACAGAAACCGACATACCCGACACTACTTTAACAGCAATAGAAGACACAGCATTACAGCAAATCCAATCTTTTGAAAAGGTTGTGGCTGATATGGCAAAGAATAACGCACCTTCTATTCCTAATGAAATTCAAAAGCAAGTGAAAACATACGATATGAAGGAAGTTTTCAAAGCCCACGCACAGGGCATTCAACTTCCACAATTCTACCTGAAAGTGCCGCAAGGCTTATTTAACGAATACAGCGAGAAGCCACTTGAAAAAGAAGAACTACTTACTGGTTTCCCATTAAGCAAGCAGGACACAAACATAAACTTTGAAGCCATAGCATCCGAACTATATAAGGTTGATTTAGACGACACCAAGAAAGACCATACGCCTACATTTGTTAGGTTGGATGGTTTGGTAAAAGAAAATGTAATGGCTTATCTTCTTGACCCAAGCAGGAAAGAAAGCAGGGTAAAAAACTTTACAAAAAGGATAATGGATATAATAGGCAATATGTATCCGATAAGCGACACAGAGATACGCAAGTATGTGTCCCGTATTCTTGAAGATTTTACAGACGAGCAGTATTCGGATTTCACCAATAACGAATATACCTATACCAAAAAGATTAAGGATAAGATAGAAGAACTTTCGGCAGCATACGCAGAGAAGAAGTTTAACGAGTATCTGGATACTGATAAAGTTTTTTTAGTGCCTTCTTATAGCCTTCCCGAAACCATAAACCCAGTTATTACTTCAAAGAGTATTACCAAGTCGCTTTATGAAAAAGAAGCCGACATGAACGACTTTGAAGAAAAAGTAATTAACCAAATAGGCAATTTGGAGAACATAGCCTTTTGGACGAGAAACATAGAAAGACGAGGATTTAAGATAAATGGCTTCATCAACCACTATCCCGATTTCATTATTGAAACCAAAAGCGGCAAAACAATTTTATTAGAAACCAAGGGAGACCATCTGGACGCAGAGCAAAAAATAAGATTGGGGCGCAAGTGGGTTGAAAAAGCCGGTAATAATTTCAAATACTTTTTGGTGTATGATAAACGAGAGGTAAAAGACGCTTACAAACTGGAGCAATTTATCAACTTGATAAAAGAGATGTAAGTAAACAAGTCTTCAGTAGTGAATTATAAATATGCGGATGGGAAAAACTAAATAGCATTGCTACTGATGAATGGTGCCAACGCCACTGGTGATGCATGGTGGGCGGGACGGTGACGCCCTAAATAAATATGTAGGTAAGAGAAAAAAATCTGTTTGGTAGCGTATAAAGGATTAAATGTTCCCTGCTCGAGCTTGTTGGTGAGGAAATAAGACCAACAAGGGTGAGGTAAGTAAAAGTGGTGTGATCGTAGTATTTATAGGCATACTTTAACATAGACAGTAGTAATTTTGCAGCGTTCCATTTTTAAAACACATCATGCCACGTCTTATTGGTAGCTGCTTTACTAGCCTTATACTGCTGATGGTGGCTGTGGGTATGGTGCAGGCGCAAGAGCCTACGGAAGATTTGCGCAACTATCAGTTATCGTCGCCAAGGGTGAAGGCGGCGTGGCATAAGTATCATGACTCGCTGAAGCATCAGTTTGAAAGCTATGGGCTTAACTGGCCTCCTACTGATATTTTGCTGCGTGGCTTTAAGAATCAGAATGAGCTGGAACTGTGGGCTCGCAATAGCCCAACGGAGCCGTATACGCACCTGGCCAACTACCCTATATGTGCCACTGCAGGTAAGCTGGGGCCTAAGCGGAAACAGGGTGACCGACAGATACCTGAGGGTTTTTACTTTATAGAAGACTTTAACCCGAATAGTAACTACCACCTGTCTATGCTGGTGAGCTACCCCAACTATGCTGATAACCTAAAGACGAAGGAAAAACCCGGTGGGGATATATACATACATGGTGGGTGTGTGACGATAGGCTGCCTGCCAATGACGGATGCGGGAATAGAGCGTATATATACCCTGTGCCTGGCGGCAAGGCTGGCTGGACAGGAGCATATACCTGTGCACCTATACCCTACCCGGCTGAATAAGCAGGGTATACGCTACCTACAGACCCAATATGCGAACAGTACGAGTAATCAGGAATTTTGGGCATCGCTGCGCAAGCAGTATGAATACTTTGAACAATATCATAAAACACTACCCGTTATGTATGCGCCGGATGGCACCTATGCCAACTAGCACCAACAACACAATAACTATGACCAAACTATATCAACATCGGCTAATGATAGTGGCACTGCTGGCAGTGTTGCTGACCTCTTGCGAGAAGGAAGTAAAAATAAATCTGGAGAGCTCTCCACCACAGGTGGCAGTGCAGGGCACTATAGAGACCAATCAACCTCCGTTTGTCATCCTTACCAGTAGCATTAGCTTCTTTAGCCGGATAGATCTGGCGACTTTTGAGAAGAGTTTTATACATGATGCGGATGTAACGGTGTCTGATGGCACTAAAACCATCAAGCTACGTGAGTACTCGTTTGACACTGGTGGGTCTTTTAAGTTTTATGTGTATAGCCTGGACACTGCTAACCTGAGCAACATAATACTAGGTGAAAATGGCAAAACGTATACACTGTCCATCACTACGGGGGGTAAAACGTATACCTCTACTACAAAGATACCACTGCCACAGGGGGTGGACTCGATGTGGTTTGACGAGCCATTGTTTGGGGGGGAAGATATGTCGGACAGCCTGAAGCAACTGTTTGTGAACTATGCCGACCCTG
>CALRKH020000094.1:0-13740 GCA_943367855.1 Asaia bogorensis
GAAAGTGATCGACCTGGCTACCGAAAGTAAATTGAAAGAGCTGGTGGTTGAAGAGATCCGTGATATCGGTAGGAATATGGTTGATACCATCAACACCCTTGACTTCCTAGATAAACATGAAGTGAATGTCTTGAACAGTGGTAAGGGTAACCTTTGTTCAAGGGTCAATGGTAAGAAGAATGAAATCTGGACATTGATCACAGCTACTATTAGTTCGTTGTACCAAATGGAGTTGGAGAACCTGAAGATCAGAACAGCGATGGGTAGACAGGTCTATCTGAACAAAAGTAGTAAGCTCGGACGGGAAAAGGGAACCAATGAAACCATAAAGGAGTTTATGGCTAAACCTAGAACCAAAGAGATTATATCATTATTGAATAAGGACAAGACGGTTAGAGATATTGTATCTAGGTTGGGAACTTCATTAAATCTGGTAGTGAAGGTTCGTAAGTATCATAAGTCTCAGTGTCTTTCTGCGGATGTCCTTGATGAAGTTTTCTGTGGACTGCTTTTCTTTGATTCCATGTTTACATTTTTTGTTGGTTAACAATGGAAACAGTATCTGAAGATATGCTCTTTTTCGTCCTCTTTATGCTGACGATTTACACTAGGTCAAAAATTATAGGAAGATTAAAATTTAGCTACAGGGTGTCACTTGTATTGAAATATTGCAAATGTTCAGATTGGCAAATTAGCCTTATAAATCGCCCTTCAGGGCTGTCATGAATACATAAAAATACAAAACATTAAAAATATTTATACAGTTAAATTCTAAACATAAAATGTGGAACGGCTTTAACATAAAATGTTTATTGGGACATCTTGTTATTTCCTGACTGCGTTTCTCCATGGAGTTTTCGCCATTACCTCTCCATAACTTCGGCAGGAAGATAAAAGCCAAACCCAAGAGGAGGCCAATGAAAAACGCCTTGTAATTGTAGTTATAAAATAGAACATTATATCTCCCAGTATAAGTGCCGCCATCATCGTTGTAGCAATTATAACCTAACATATCCGGCTCCCAAATGGCCAAAAACTCCCGTCATGCAGTGAATACTCACCATCCGTAAAAAAATATAGGGGGCGTTCATCATTGATGTAATTAGCATCAATATCAGTGGAACTTGTCTTTGTCCATATCTTTCCACTAATGTGCATCAAGCCCTTTATTGGCACGATATTCACTATAAGTGCAAACAGATGGATGCAGAACCATACTACTAAAACCTTCTTTGCTTTAATGATATTTTCATGAGTTTACTTTTAATGTCAGTTACTTGCTTGTACTCATTCTCCATTACGGGCGTCACTTGCCTCTTTATAAGTATCAAAAGTTTCCAATACAATACTTACTATAGCAGATTTACCTTCGTCAGATTTACTAAGGTTTTTTAATCTTAAATCGTCTTCCAACTTATATCTAAACTCATCTTTTAGTCTATACAGCTTTTCTTGTGTACAGTTTGTAATTGTCAATACCTTAGAAATGTAAGTCTCCAATTTGGGTGTATAATAGGCACCTGATGTACCTAATCCATCGAGCCTATATGAAGGCTGGTATATATATTCTGGTTCATCAACGACAGCTCTAACAATTCCATATTTAGTACCGCCTGTTTTAACAGGTTTCTTTTTTGAGGTTTGAGCAATACTATAACATGCTACAACCAAGAAAAGTGCAGTAATGAAAAAATTTCTCATAATCGAAGAATTGAATTGTATGTTGTCAAACAAAAGTGGACTTATTGTTAGATAGTGTTTCTTGATTTTTCGAAGTTAAAAAAGTTTCTTTTGTTTTCAGGTGATAGGCGTAAATTTTTGTAGAAGATATCTGCTTTTTCTTTTGTTTAAGGTCATCTGTTTGATCCTTTCTCGCTCTCTGAGTATTGCATCGTCTCTGCCATAATACACATCCGCTGGGGTCAGGTTGTTCAAAGATTCATGGTAACGCTAATAATTGTAATAATGAACAAATTGTTTCAGTGCATCATTTAACTCTTCAAGGCAATAATAGTTGTCCAGCTTGACCTCATTTTTCATGGAACGATGGTAGCGTTCTATTTTACCTTGTGTTTGAGGGTGTAGCGGTCTGCCATGTGCTGGGATGATATCCTCGCTTTTCAAGTACTTTTTAAGTTCAGTAGATACATAACAGGCTCCATTTTCAGACAATAGCTTGGGACGTTGTTTTGAGACCAGTTTGGCCTTTTAAATGGCTGTTGCTACTTTGCTTTACATCTTCTGCTTTCATGCTGCTACAAAGCTTCCAGTGTACAATAAAGCGGCTGTAGTCATCCACTATGGTGCTCAGGTAATACCATCTGCATCCTGCGATGGCACAGACCTGTAAGAGGCAAGGCGAAAATTGCTTTTATCCAGTTTGTCTATATCGAGCAGCAGATCCAAAGGAGACTTAAAGACTACATAAACGCTGTCAAAGTCTGCTTCGTCCCGGAAAGCTTCTACTGTTGCATTGAATTGTGTTCTTACGCCCTCCCCATGCCCTTGCCTATCTCCGATAGGCCGAGGTTCAACCTTATTTCTTCCCCGGTTGGGACTTGTATATGGTAGCGCCTCCGCTTGGGTAGGCAATATCAGGTGTTCTCGTTGAAAAGGGGGCATATTGGCTTAGAATGGCTTTTTACGGTGATACGCAATCAACCTGTGTTCTGAGACCTCGCCTTCACCATAGACGAGATAGCCCTTTACAATATCTTCACAAATCCTACGCACATCCGCATAGCTCAGTCCGACTGATTCACCGGCGATCTTTTTAAAATTGAATTTCTTAGACAGCTTAAATTCGTGTAGTTCCTTTTTATACAGCCGTTGCAATTCGTCTGCATTTGGCAGCGGGTATTGGATAATATCGTCGAATCGCCTGAATAACGCCTGAACTAAAAATTCAGGAAGGTTTGTGGCAGCGATCACTACGCTGTTTGATTTTTCTTTTTCAATTTGGATAAGAAAGGTATTTAGAACCCTTTTGATTTCGCCCACATCATTTTGCTGCTGGCGGGTAGTGCCGATGCTGTCAAATTAGTCATAAAAAAATACATACCGAATGATGCATGGAGTCAAATATCAATTTGAGCTTTGCAATCTATTCACCCATGTACCTGCTTATTAATCCATCTAGACGCATAACGAATAACGGCACTGCAAGTTCACTGGCAAGTACCCTTGCAGACATTGTTTTACCGCATCCCGGCGGGCCGATAAAAAAGAGTTTTTTACGAGGCGCTAAGTTGTTTTCTCTGAGTATCTCAATTTTTTTATGCTCATCCAGAATCCTCTTTAGCGTCTTTTCAAGAACAGGATCGAGCACCATTTCTTTGATTTTCTCATTGGGGTGCGAAAGTTCAAGGAGATCGTTCAGCTCTTTTTGAGCAGGGCTGACAGGAAAAGTTTTTACAAAACCGAATGATTGAGGCCGCTTAACTTTCGCATTATCAATTAGATTTTTTAATTCGTAGGCCAATGCCGAATGACCGTTCCTTGCTTCTGACGCCGCAATTTGCATGGCGGTAGCGTAAAAACGGGCTTCGTCGCCTTCCGCAAACGATTTAATAAGACTTTTTATTTGATCTGCCGCAGCAATTACTTTACAAAGCTAACAAATTTGATAAGACGTGAAAAATCATCTGTGCTCCACATTAACCAAGCAAAATGAAAAAACCGTAAACATCAGTTCGATGTTCCCGGTTGAAGTGGAGAAGGGCGGGAATATGTCGAACTTTTTTGTGGAAGATTTGGAGCGGTTCCTATGTATAAGTTGAAAAGTTTTAGTATTATTAAGAGTCTCGAAAAATAGTCTCATTGTCAACAATAGTCAAAAATATTCATGAAACGTTATAATGGAATCTTACTTCAATTAAATAAGGCGGTTGGCTGCGCTAATTCAATTTATCCACAGGAAAAAGGAATTGCCGTTATACTTCTAGATAATTTGATTGAACTTGAACTATATAAGATTGCAAAAAACACACTGCTTTGGGATGAGGCTAGCATAGATGGGGGTAGAGCTATTGATAAGGTGACTCGAGATAATATTGTTGGGGGAAAAGGAAAATATGATCGTCTCATAAAGTTCTCGAAAGACAATGCACTTCTGACCGAAAGTGAAATGGAAATATTGAAGTTCGGTCATGAATTGAGAAACGTGATATATCACCAGGGAGAAGACGATGAATTAAAAATTGAAATCGGCTTGCTGATTTACTACGGTATTATCAAAGTTAAAATGAAAAAGTGGGCAGATTCCAGAATGTTCTCAGTCTTAAAGGTAGGTCCCGCTTATGAAAAAATTGATTTTGGGCAAGGAATTGACAAAAATATCAAGAGTTTTGAACGAGATCACAAAAAGTATTTTGAGACTGCTTTAGATTATTTGCTTTCAAAATGGGATTTATCAAAATCTCTGGATGAAACAATTATACTGCATTTTTTAAATCAGATACGGCGTATAAAAAGTAGGTTATCTTTTATTGAAAGCAACATTAGAGATATTAACTACTACCGGGCCCTTGGAAGTTATTGGTACTTAAATGACTTGTTTGAAAAATACGTTGATGCCAAAAGAAAGCCAAAGAATATTGACAGCGTAATGATTACTTCCCATTATTTAAGAGAATATAAAGACTATTTGGGAGACATAAATGATTTAAATAAAAGACAAAAAACAGGTCGTAGTTTGTACTTTAAGCACAGAAGACTATACAAAGGGAAATACTCTCATTGGGTGGATTTGTCGAGAATAGAGAAAAGAGTGAATAATTTGAGGGGTAAAAATGAGCATACTCTAATTAAGACATTTATTGAGATTCAAAACAAGCTCCGTAATTTATATTTAGATGTAGGCGAAGCTGCTTCTAACCTTGATGGGTATATTCAGGATATGACGGACAACATAAGAGGTAAGTAAGAGTACCTCTACTATGAGTTAACTAAAAAATGAGTACTATGCAGATTCGACCAGAAAATATCAAAAAAACAATAAAACCCTTGCCTCGCAAGGGTTTTATTGTTTGTGGAGCCGGCGGGAGTCGAACCCGCGTCCAAACATTAGCCCGATATGCTTTCTACGCGCTTATTTCTGCATTGATTGTGGGGAGTGTGCCGGGGCAGAACGAACCAACGTACTCCTTATCTGCTATGGGTTTTGGTCGGCCACACGCAGCGGGTGGCAGCTTATCCTGTCATTGTTTTGATTCAGCGGCGGAGACTGTCAACAGGCAGACGTCTCGGCGGCTATAATGGGTGCGTTAATCTCTGATTAAGCAGCCATGGCGTAGTTAGATTCGCCAGTTAGATTTCGGGTATTCAGATTAACGTGCTAATTATCCAACGCACGGCGTGCTTACATACCCTGCGCGATGCTGTCAAAACCGGTCGGCCCCGGTTGTTGATGGGTACTTTAGTGCTGCAAAGGTAACTAAATTAGCGTCAATGGTTTGCTAATAATAGTGGGTGGTGCTATTGGGATGGGTTATGCGGGTATTGTTAACATGGTGTGTATTTTAATGATTGGGTAATGGGGGCAAGGATAGAAAAGGTGTTTTTTTGATTAACTTTGGTATAGTATTTAAACCATTTGCCCATGTTTGATGATGATTTCAACGACGACAATATGGGGTCTTTAGAAGATATCCTGCATAGATACGAGCAAGTAAGAAAGGGGCAATCTACATCTATATTAGACGAAGAGGAGTTTGAACGTGTGATAGAATTCTACTTTCAGACGAGTAATGAGGAGGCTGCGCTGACGGCCTGCGATATAGCAAGAACTTATTATCCTTTTTCGGCCTCTATACTGCTGCTGCGTGCAGAGATACTGACACAGGCCCAAAAGTATGGCCAGGCACTGCGTGCGCTGGATGAGCTGGAGCAATATGATGCGCGCAACCTGGATGCGGTGCTGCTGCGGAGCGATATACTAATGTCGCAGTTCAGACACGACCAGGCTGCCAAGTGGCTGGAGAGCCAGGTGGACAACTTTAGCGGTAGAGACCGCATAGAGCTGCTGCTAGAGCTATCGGACGTGTATGACGAAGAGGAGGAGTTTAGTGCGGTGTTTGATACGCTACAGAAGATAATAAAGCTAGACCGCCGCAATGAGGAGGCGCTGCAAAAGATATGTTTCTGGGCTGAGTTTACGGGCAGGCTAGAGGAGAGTGTGCAGATACACACTCAGCTTACTGACGAGGACCCGTATAATGCGCTGGCTTGGTTCAATCTTGGTGCGGCCTATCAGGGGTTGAAGCTGTATGAAAAGGCTACTGATGCGTATGAGTATTGTGTGGCTATAGACGAGAAGTTTGAGTTTGCCTACAGAAATATGGCCGATGCGTTCATCAGGCTCAAGTATTATGACCGTGCGCTAGAGGTGCTGGAGAAGCATATGGAGATAGCCAAACCTGAGGATGTAATCTTTGAGGCTATGGGTTTTTGCTACGAGAAGCGCAAGGAGTATGCCAGGGCCCGACAATACTACAGGCAGGCATCGCAACTGAGCCCGCAAGATGATACCATCTTCTTTAAGATAGGCGAAACGTATGCGCGCGAGCAGCAGTGGGAGAAGGCAATCAAGAGTTTCAGCACGGCGCTGCACCTGGATAAGGACAATGCTAACTATTGCCTGGCTATAGGCAACTGCCTGATGGAGCTAAATGTGAAGAGTGAGGCGCTGGTGTGCTACCTGAATGCGGTGCGGCTGAAGCCTGAGAACAAAGGCAACTGGGTGGCGCTGATAAGGGGGCTCTACCTGGCTGGCTATTATGACGAGGCACTGATGCAGCTAGATGTGGCTACAGATAACCTGGGAGAGAAGGCCGACTTCTTGTATCTGAAAGCGGCTGCTATGATGGAGCTAGGCAAGGTGAAGGAGGCCATGCTGCAGCTGCAGAGGGCTCTGTATATGTCGCCATCGAAGGTGAAGGTGTTTGCTGAGCTAAACCCTGAATACCTGATGCGCCCACAGATAGCCGAGCTGGTGAGCAAGTATAAGAAACCTAAAAAATAGCTTAGTTATTGAGCAATATGAAACTACAGTAGGGCAGCACTTGTGTGTTGCCCTACTGTAGTTTTCGGGCTATCATAAGCCCATCTCTCACGGGTAGCAGCAGTTGCTGCACGCGTGTATCTTGTTTCACTTTTTGGTTGTAGCGGTGCATGGCTGCGGCATTGCGCCCCTGCTCGGCTATGGGCAGTGTCACTTGGCCCTCATAGAGCACATTGTCGGCTATGATGTAGCCACCGGGGCTCACCTTGTCGAACACCAGATCGTAGTAGGCCTCGTAGCCCTGCTTGTCGGCATCTATAAACACCATGTCGAATGTCTCGGATATGGTGGGTATGATTAGTGCTGCCGGGCCTATGTGCTGTATGATGCGGTGGTTGAGGCCAGCCTGTGAGATGTATTTGTGTGCTATGTCGTATAGTTCTTCGTCTACCTCTATGGTGTGCAGCAGTGCATCGGCAGGCATGCCCAGTGCCAGGCATATGGCACTATAGCCTGTGTAGGTGCCTATCTCCAATATACGTTTGGGCTGCGCCATAGTGGCCAATAGCTGCAACAGTGCTCCCTGCACTGGGCCAGAGAGCATAACGGCATCGCCCCGCCTAAGGTGTGTTTCGCGGTTGAGCGCTGCCAAAACTGGATGCTCGGCAGCGGTATAGTGCTCGGCATATTGCTCCAGAGCGGGCGAGAGCAGTGATATTGTCATATTGGCTTAGAAGTTGGGCTGTAACTTATTGTGGGTGTAAAACTGGGAAATGTGTTCCACAACCTCATCGGCAGTGTCGAATATCTTTATCAGTTCCAGGTCGCCCGGGCTTATGTTGTGCTCTGTTTCGAGCATCACCTTGCGCATCCAGTCGAATAGGCCATTCCAATATTCGGAGCCTACGCATATCATGGGTGTCTGGGTGAATTTGCGTGTTTGAATGAGTGTGGCTACTTCGAAGAATTCGTCCATAGTGCCCCATCCGCCCGGCATCATGATGAACGCCTGAGAGTATTTGGTGAACATGACTTTGCGCACAAAGAAGTAGTCGAAGTCGATAGATGTATCGCTGTCTATATACTGATTGCTTTGCTGCTCGAAGGGTAGAGCAATGTTGAGGCCCACAGAGCGGCCCTTGGCCATAGCAGCGCCTTTGTTGCCAGCCTCCATTATACCGGGGCCACCACCCGTTATGATACCAAAACCTTCTTGAGAGAGGCGATTGGCTATCTCTACGGTAATCTCGTAATACTTGTTGCCGGGCTTGGTGCGTGCCGAGCCAAATATGGATACACATGGGCCTATGCGCGCCAAAGACTCGAAGCCCTGCACGAACTCTGCCATTATTTTGAAAATCTGCCAGCTAGAGTGTGCTCTAGTTTCGGTCCAGTCGCGTTTCTTCAGGCTACCTAGTTGTTCTCTCATCCGTTAGGTTGTTTTGGGAGTTACGTAATGCTTATCTGTAGATAAAAATAGGAGTAAAAAGGTGAAAGCAGCGTTAATAACCAAAAGCTCTACCCCTATTTTGTAGCCACCAAAGAGCGTATCTGATAGCTGAGTGAGGCTAGCAGTGGTAGATGAAGCAAAATGGAGCTTATCGGCATACCAAGCGGGGTTATTGGCAAGGTCTAGCAGAATGGTGGCTAACAATGCTGCCAGGCACACCCATATAGGTGCCCCTGCACGCACCTGCCGCTGTGTGAGTATGCCAAAGGCAAATAGCCCCAGCAGTGGTCCATAGGTGAAGCCCGCCATCTTGAGGAGTATATCTATAAGTGAGCCGTTATCTACCATTCTGAAGAAGAAGACACAGAGCAAAAAGACGATAGCAAATGCATTGTGCACCCGCATGCGGGTGGCATGTTGCTGCTGCTCGGTGAGGTGCGGCTGGCGCTTGATGCCTAATATATCTATGCAAAAGGAAGCAGTGAGGGCCGTAAGGGCACCATCGGCACTGGGGAACACAGCAGAAATAAGGCCTATCATAAAACAAACGGTGATGAAAAACGGCAGGCCGCTGCTCACAGCTATATGCGGAAAGAGGTCATCGCCAGTAACGGTGATACCATTGGCCGCACTGTGCAGGTAGAGGAGCCCACCCAATAGTAGGAAAATGAAGTTGGCAGCAAGGAGCACAAAGCAGAACACCACCATATTCTTCTGAGCGTCTTTGAGATTGGAGACGCTAATGTTTTTCTGCATCATTTCCTGGTCTAGCCCTGTCATGGCTATGGTTATGAAAGCTCCGCCTATTATCTGTTTCAAGAAGAAGGCGGGGCTCTTCCAATCGGTCTGTAGCATGCTGGTGTAGCCCTTGGCCGCCATAGCCTGCCAGGTGGTAGTGGGTGTGAGGTGCAGGTTGTGCATTATCCAGCCCACGCATATGATGAGTGCTGCCAGCATAAAGGTGGTTTGCAGGGTGTCTGTCCATACTATGGTTTTTACACCACCTCTGTAGGTGTAGAGGAGTATCAACCCTAGTATGATGATGGCTGTAAGCTCGAATGGTATGCCCATATCCTCCAGCACAAACTTCTGCAAGACCTTGATAACCAAGTATAGGCGAAGGGTGGCCCCCAATGTGCGCGATAGAATAAAGAACAAGGAGCCTGTTTTGTAGGCATTGGTGCCCAGCCTGCTACCTAAGTAGGTATATATAGAGGTGAGCTGTAGCCGGTAATAAAGTGGCAGCAATATGTAGGCCACCGCAAAATAGCCCAGCCAATAGCCTATCACTACCTGAAAGTAGCCGAAGCCTGCCTTGCCCACCGTACCGGGCACGGATATAAACGTCATACCAGATAGGGAAGTACCTATCATACCAAAGGCCACAAGCCACCATTTGCTGTTTCTGTTGCCTATAAAGAATGATTCGTTGTCGGAGTTTCGGGAGGTATAGAAGGCGATGCCCAGCAGCAGCGCAAAATATGCCAGTATGATAAGTAAGAGAATTGTAGTATTCATGATTCAAAAATAGGGAAGGGTTTTGCGTAGCGTATATTTTTTTTGGGGAGATGTGTGAGGGGGCGCTGACCCATGAGCGAAAAGACAAATTAAGCAGTAGGTAACAGCAACTATTTCCATGACCGCTTATAGCCACTAAAGTACATTGCCAAACACGCACCGTATCTTCGCCATCAGCTATGCAATACATCAATATAGATGGCAAGATACTGCCAGCAGCAGAGGGGTTGTTGCCAGCCGACAATACTGCGTTTAGGTATGGTTGGGGCCTGATAGAGACAATGCATCTATCTGCCGGGCATATAGCGCTTTGGCAGTTGCACATGCAGCGTTTATTTGGTGGCATGGCGCAGCTAGGTTTCAATGTGCCTCCACATTTCACTGCCGACACCCTACTGCAGCAAGTGCTGCGCACCGTGACCCGCAACCAAAGTATGCACAAATGCAGGGTAAGAATACAGGTATTTGGTGGCCCTGGCGGCATAGCCGGCCCTACCAATAAAGCTCCTCACTACATCATAGAGTGTTATGCACTGGCACCAGAGGTGGGCACACTAAACGAAAATGGTCTGGTGCTGGGTATAGCTGAGGGTTTGGCAAAGTCGGGCGATAGCCTGGCTAACCTAAAAACTGCCAATGCACTGATATATACTATGGCGGCCAGGCAGGCCAACGAGCATAAGTGGAATGATGCTATAGTAGCCAATACTAATGGACACCTATTAGAAACGAGCATCTGCAACCTGTTTTGGCTGTGTGGCACACAATGGCACACACCACCATTGGCCGATGGCTGCGTGGCTGGTGTATACAGGCAGCACCTTATGCAGCAGCTTGGCAATGTGGCAGAGGTGTCGCTAAGCAGAGCACAGCTAGCCGACGCCGATGAGGTAATAGTTACTAATGCGGTGCGCGGCATCAGGTGGGTGGGCACAATAGGTGAGCGTACATATGGCTGCACGCAGAGTGCACAGCTAGCCGCTGCTATGGCTAGAGGGCTGCTGTGGTAGTGTAAATGTGCCCGCTATGTGGTATATTTGGTATAGTAACCTCAAAAATGCACACTATGATATTCAAACGTTTATTAATTGCGGTAGCAACTATAGTGGCTACAGGCAGCACACTCTTTGCTCAGGTTGGGTTTGGGCCCGAGGTGGGCCTTAATGGTAGTGCCTACAATGTGCGTAGTGGTGGAGTAGGTGTAGATGCACAGGCACGGCTGGGCGCACGTATAGGCGCCATAGCCGATATGGCCATCAATGAGAATCTGTATTTTCAGCCAGGTATACTTTACACAGGCACTGGCTACAAAACCAATCTGCCTATAGGCTGGGAGCAATATGTGATAAACACTATTGAGGTGCCACTGAATCTACAATACAAAATAGGAATGCTGGGCAGAGATAGGTTCTTTGTGGGTGCAGGTGTATTTGCCGGTTACAACAGAGGGGGTTATTACCGCAGGCATGTGCCCGCTATGTCGGTATTTCCGGCTATAGACTCCAGGCGCAACCTGAATGTGGGCAACTGGACTGCTGATGATATCAATACGTTCGATTTTGGGTTTGGGGCCAATATTGGTTATCAAACTACCTCTGGTCTTTTTGTGCGGCTGCGCACACAGATGGGCATCATCAATATGCGCCCAGGTGGCACTGCAGATAATAGCATACGCAGCACCTCTACCAGCATTACTTTTGGGTATATCTTTTATCGCCGTCATGCCAATGGTCAGCTCATGCTAGGGCGTGCGGCAAATGGCAAGCCTAAGCGCTAACCTCCCTGTGCCGATGGGCAATAGTGGCAGCAGAGCTGCATTAATGATGTAGTGTAAAAATCAGCTTATGCAAGCTATCATATTCAGACGTTTGGTTTTGGCGGGGCTTCTGGCACTAATGCTTCACTACCCAGCTGCTGCACAAAACGGCAAGTACATAGCCAATCATCGCATACTAGCATCGGCACTGTCTATGCACTATGGCATACCAGCCTCGGTGATACTGGCTGTGGCTACTATAGAGTCATCGGGCGGTTCATCGCCAGTGGCACGTGTGCTCAAAAATCATTTTGGCATGGTGGGCGACAATAACCTGGTGAATAAGCAAGGGCACAAAAGCCGCTACAAGCAATACGATAACGAAATCATGTCTTACATAGACTTTTGCAAAATGATCACCCGTCGCAGATACTATGCCAAGCTGCGGGCTACCACAGACCCTATGCCCTGGATAAAAGCCATGAGCAGATCGGGCTACTCTGAAGTGCCTGAAGAATGGGAGCAAAAAGTAATAAGTGTATTGCAGGAGTACAAATTATAACGCGCTCAGCTTAAGTTTATGACATCTATACTCAATATACTATTGCTATTGTTGCTGCCAGCAAGTGCTATGGCACAAAAAGAGGGCTGCAGCAAAAAGAAAACACACACCGAAAACGGCTGTGTGGTGGTGCGTGCGCCAGGTGGCAAGTATATAGAGGTGGTGCGCCAATGCAAAACAGATACCTTCTTTGGCCTGCACATAACATATAAAGACAGCTATGAGCACTACAACAAAACTGGAGTAGGTGTGGTGCTGGCAGATGGCACTAAACTAGAAGACCCAGATGCACGCGTATATTGCACACAGCAGCAGTCTAGCGTATATGGTGGCGTAGGTGGCGGCTCTGCCGATGGGGGCATCTATCAGCTACAAGGTTTCTTTCGCATCACTGCTGCTCATTATCAGCAGTTGGTCACATCGCCCATTGTATCGGTGTTTTTACACAATACATCTCAAGCCATAAGCAGTAAAGACGCCCGACAGGTGATGCAATATATACCCTGCGTAGCCACAGACGAGGAGTAGCAAAGCCTTTCTTGCCAATTGTGGTGCCGGGTGTATCTTTGCAACCATTTTTTAATTGCAGCAACAATCCCAATATGGAAAGGAAAATTCAATCGGCACTCATTTCAGTGTTTTACAAAGACGGTCTTGAGCCGATAGTTCGCACATTGCACAGCCAGGGCGTAACCATCTACTCTACTGGTGGCACCCAGACATTCATAGAAGGGCTGGGCATACCCTGTGTGGCAGTAGAGAGCGTTACAGGCTATCCTTCTATATTGGGTGGACGTGTAAAGACCCTACACCCAGGCGTGTTTGGCGGCATACTGGCACGCAGAGCGCTTGCCGAAGATATGGAGCAGGCAGCTCAGTATAATATACCTATGCTTGATCTGGTGATTGTAGACCTTTACCCGTTTGAAGAGACAGTGGCACAAACTACCGACGAAAAAGCCATTATTGAGAAGATAGATATAGGTGGTGTGTCGCTTATAAGAGCTGCTGGCAAAAACCACAAGGATGTATGTATCATAGCCTCTCGCAATCAGTATAGCTACTTCCTGTCGCTACTGCAAGAGCAGGGTGGCACTACCACACTTCAAGACCGTAGACACATGGCTGCAGCAGCATTTGCAGAGTGTGCTCACTACGATGTAGCTATTTCTTCGTGGTTCAACACTGCTGGTGGCGAGCATTTGCAGCTATCTGTAGCGGGCAAGCAATCTCTTCGCTATGGCGAAAATCCTCATCAGCCCGCTGCCTTCTATGGCAATCTGGATGGCCTGTTTACTAAACTGAATGGCAAAGAATTATCCTACAATAATCTGGTAGATGCAGATGCAGCTTGCCAGATAATAGCCGAATTCAAAGAAACAGTTTTTGCTATCATCAAGCATACCAATGTATGCGGCATAGCGGTGCGTCCATCTGTATCGCAAGCCTGGGAT